>NZ_JAVREK010000034.1:0-43822 GCF_031845375.1 Streptomonospora wellingtoniae | reverse complement strand
GCCGGCGTGTTCCCCCCCCAACGCGCCCCGCCCCCCCCCCTCCCCCGGGGCCGGCCCGGCCGAGGCGGATCCGGGCCTGTCAGGCGCAGCTCTCGCCGTTGACGGTGAAGTCCTCGGGAGCGGGGTTGGAGCCCCCGTGGCTGCCGTTGAACCCGGCGCTGACCGAGGACCCCGGAGCGATGTCGGAGTTCCACGACAGGCCGGTGGCCGTGACGGCGTCGCCGTCCTGGGACCACTCGGCGTTCCATCCGTGCCCGAGCCGCTGGCCCTCGGCGAACGCGAAGCCCAGCCTCCAGTCGCGGATGGCCGAGTCGCCGGTGTTGGTGATCGTCACCGACGCGCTGAACCCGCCGTCCCAGCTGTTGGCGGTGTAGTCGACCTCGCAGGCGGCCCCGCCGCCGGTGTCGCCCGGCTCGGTGGTGAACGCGGCACTCGGTCCGGGCTCGGACTCGTTGCCCGCGCCGTCGCGGGCGACGACGTGGACGGTGTAGTCGGTGTCGGCCTCCAGCCCGGTCAGGGTGAAGGAGGTGCCCTCGGCGGAGCCGAGCTTCGCGGCGGAGCCGCCGTCCACCCGGTAGACGTCGTAGCCGTCCACCCCGCTGCCGCCTTCGTCGGTCGAGGCGTCCCAGGTCAGGCTCGCCTCGGACGAGGTGACGTCCGAGACCGCCGGTTTGCCCGGTGCGGAGGGGGCGGTCTCGTCGTCCGGTGCGTCACCGGAGCCGGTCTGGTCGGCGACGAAGGACGACACGAACGCCAGCGGCGCGTTCCAGTTGATGGTGAGCTCGTTGGTGGCCCAGGACTCGATGTCGTCGATGTAGCAGAACTGGGGAGCGCAGCCCTCCAGCTTGTCCTCCGCGACGGGGTCCCAGGTGCCCGGCTGCGAGTTGGGTCCGCCCGAGAGCGTGCCGTCGGGCGGGTTGGGCAGGTCCGGGTCGAGCTGGTGGGCGTACCAGCGGCTGTGCTGGTTCTGCGCGGCGTTCTCGCCGTAGCCGGTGACATAGGACTGGCCCAGGGCGTTGCGGCCCAGGATGTAGTCCATGCCCTCCAGCACGCCGTCACGGTAGGCGTCGTCACCGGTCAGGTCGTAGGCCGCGGCCATGACCACCATGTTGTTGAGCACCTGGCTGTTGGAGCCCCACACGAACTCGTTCTCCGGCGGAGCGTAGGGCAGGCCGAAGGGGTGGTCCCGCAGCGTGTCCAGGTAGCCTTCGGCGCCGGCGGTCACCGTGTCGGCCACGCGGTCGCGGTCGTCGAGCTCGTTGGGCACCAGCGCCAGGTCGATCCGGCCGAGCGCCGCCACGGCGCCCCAGGAGATGCCTCCGGCGGTGAAGACGTCCTCGGTGTGCAGCGGAGAGTCGAGCACCGCATCCTCGTAGGACTGCTCGCCGGTGGTGATGAACAGCTCGGCCGCGGCCCAGTAGAACTCGTCGGAGACGTCGTCGTCGTTGTAGGGCCCGCCGCCGACGCCCTCGGCCGGGGCGTAGACGTCCGGGTTGGCCTGTGCCGCCTGCCACGCCGTCTCGGCGGCCGTGAGGCACCGCGCGGCGAAGTCGGCGTCGTAGGACTCGAACACGCGGGCGCACTGCGCGCCGGTGGCGGCGAGGTTGAGCGTGGCCGCCGTGGACGGCGGCTGAAGGTAGCGCGGCTGCGGGTCGTCGGCCGGCATCAGCGGCAGGCCGGTCCACTCCGCGTCGTGGATCTTGTGGTGCGCCATTCCGGCGAGCTCCTCGCCCTCGGGCACCTGCATCTTCATCAGGAAGTCCATCTCCCAGCGCGCCTCGTCCAGCACGTCGGGGACGCCGTTGCCCTGCTCGGGGATCGGCAGCGTGCCGTCCTCCAGGCGCCCCGGACGCGCGGACTCGGCGTAGGAGGTGCGCTCCCAGACACTCATCACCTGCGCCGCGGAGATGCCGCCGTTGACCACGTACTTTCCGTGGTCTCCGGCGTCGTACCAGCCGCCGGAGACGTCCAGCTCGTAGTCGCAGCCGGAGTCGGGTGCGCACGGCACGCTCAGGTCTCCCTGGTTGGGCTCGACGCCGACGTGGCCGGCCGCGCGGCCGTAGCCGGGCATCAGGGAGTCGTCGATCTCGATGCCGCTGCGCTGTGGGTAGTAGAGCGAAAGAGAGTCGGAGCGCAGGGCCTTGTAGGCGCTGCCGGAGATGTCGAAGGGGTGGCTGGTGTGCTCGCCGACGGTGAGCGTGTACCCGGCCCCCTCGGTGGTGTAGTCGCCGAAGTCGATGGAGTGGACGTTCTGCCCCGAGCTCTGCTCGCTGCCCTGCGGCTCGGTCCGCCCCTCGGCGACCGCCTCGCCGTCGGCGTCGTTCAGCGTCCAGGGCCGAGCGGTGGCGGCGTCGGTGACCAGCGTGGCGTTCTTGGGCCCGTCCGGCAGGTAGCCGACCTGGTTGACCTTGATCGGCGGACCCGTGTCGGGCTCGTAGACGGGCGGATCGGCCCCGTCCTGGAGGGAGACGTCGTCCAGGCAGAACGTCCAGGCGTCGGCCTCGCCGCCGATCTGGAAGGCCAGCTGGGCGTCCTCGATGGTCGAGTCGGCGGTGAAGGCGTAGGTGAAGGTCTGCGCCTCTGCGGTGAGAGCCGGGTTCTCGGTCAGGTACGCCGTGTAGGGGTCTACCGGCTCCTGGATCAGCGCGCGGATCGTGGTCCCCGGTTCGGCGCTGGCGGTGAAGGTCAGTTCGTAGGACTCGCCGGAGGTGAGGGAGAGGCCGTCCTGGCCGACGATCGCGTCCCAGGCGTTGGCGGTGCCTCCTTCGACGTCGGCGCACAGCCGGCCGTCGACGACCTCGGCGGGAGCGTTCTCGGTGTTCCACCAGCCGGTCTTGCCGTCGTCGAAGGAGCCGTTGGCCACGAGCTCGGCCGCGTGCGCCGCGGGAGCTCCGGCCAGCAGGGACACTGCGAGAGCGGAGGCGGCCGTGACCGCCCCTGCGGCGAATCCGCCGCGGGATGGGGATGGGCTCATGAGAGTCCTCACGTTGGGGGATGTGGGGGATCGCGAAGAGAGAGGGGGCGGGGACTCGCCGATGTGCTGTTGTCGTGATGTGGGAGCGCTCCCACGCCTCATGGATCGTGACAGTGCGGCGGGGGTGTGTCAATGGACACACGCACCGCCGCCGCTCGGAAGGCCGCCTCGAACCGCTTCGATTCCACAGTCGTGCATCCGGCGTGAACTCGCGGTCCGCGGGGCAGCGCGGGCGCGCATAACGAACCGGTCTCGACTCGCGCCGTCCGGTCCGGGAATGAGGCCCGCGAGCGCACATCTCCGTCGATCTTGTAGCCATCGTCACTGGAAATCGTTTTCCTTCACGATAGCTACAAGATCAACGGGGGTCGGGTGCTCAGCAGGCTGTCAGTCGGGGGGCTCGGCGGGCACGGGGGGCTCGGTGGAAATCTCAGGCGGCCGGCAGCCGTGCCGCTTTGCCGACGCCTCGGCGAAGGTGCGCAGATCGGCGTGCTCGCTTCGGGTCAGCGGGGTGTCGATGAGGCCGCGATCGCTGTCCTCGACCAGCTCCGCCATGTACACGGCGTCGCCGAGGGCGCCGCCGCAGTCGGCCGAGCCCCACGCGCCGAAGTTCGTGGCGCCGGTGGCCTCGTCCCACTCCCCGTACCTCGCCTCGCTGTGGTCGCGCACGAAGGGGCCGTAGTAGGACCGCAGCACCAGCGAGCCTTCGAGAACGCAGCTCTCGGTCGGAGCGGTGCGGGCGGCCGTCTCCAGGACCCACGGCTGCGAGGTCACCCCCTCGCAGGTGCCGTCGGCGCGGTCGGCCGGCAGATGCTCAGCGGTGGCGTTCGTGGAGCCGACCTCGCCGATCCTGCCGCCGGGATCGCCGTCGCAGCCGGTGGCCTGCGCCGCCCGCTCCGCGGCCCCGGTGGCGATACGGACGAGGCCGCGCCGCACGGCGGGGTCGGCGGTGTCGCTGTCGGTGAGGCGGGCGGTCACCAGGATGCCGGAGCCGTGCCGGCGGTCCCAGGCCGGGCAGTCGAGCAGGACGGAGGTGCCGAGCTTTCCGTAGTCGTCTCCGTAGGCCGGAAGACCGGACTCGTCGGGAACGAGGAAGCCGGACCAGCCGCCGGGCAGCGGTACCGGCAGCGGGCCGTCGAGTCTCTGGAAGACGTAGTGACCGAGCGGGTCGCGGCTGCCGCTCGCCGACTCGATCTGCACGCTGAGGTCGTTGGCCTGGCAGACGGTCGCGAGGCCGTCCGGTTCCACCACGGTCGGTGAGACGTCGTAGGTGTTGCTGCTGAGGTCGAGGTCGTTGCCGCCGAATCCGCTCGCGGTGGTACCGGTCAGCGCCAGGACCTCGTCCACCGGCAGCATGCCGCCGCACGCCTCGGCCAGCCGGGCGCCGGGCGTCTGCTCCTTGATCCAAACGTAGGCGCCGCAGCCGCCGGCGAGGAGGGCGGCCGCGGCCGCGGCCGCCGTGATGCGCCTGGCCCGCACGCCGAGATCGCTCCAGCCCACGTCGCTCCTCTGCTGCTGATCCCGGAAACCGGCCAAGCGGACAGAGTAGTGGCACACGTCGCACTTCGTGCAACGCGGGGTTCCAAGCGGCAGCGGACGGTGAGGCGGGCCCGGGCGCTGGACCGCCTGGCCGCGGGCGGCCTGATCGAGGTCGACCGGGAGGAGACCGTCGACGGTCGGCCCGCCGGTACCTCCGCATCACCGGCGACGGGCGTGAAGCGGTCACCGCGGAGGCGCGGCGCATGCGGCAGGCTGCGGCCGTCGTCATCGGCGCGCCGGCCGTCCTCTGCGGGACGGCGACCGCATGAGGGCCGGAGGCAACGGCACCGGGCAGGCCTCCGGCGGCACCGGCCGCACCCGGCTGGAGCGCAGGTACGACCTGCTGCTGCGCAGCTACCCCGACCGCTATCGCGCCGCGCACGGCTCCGAGATCGTTGGCACCCTTCTGGAGGCCGCGGAACCGGAGCGCAGCCGCCCTACGCTTCGCGAGGCGCTCGCGCTGGTCCGCGGCGGACTGGCCGTTCGTGCGCGCCGGGCGGTAGACCATCCGCTCCGCGGTGGCTGGACGGCCTGCACCTGGGCGTGTTCCTGCTCGCCCTGTTCATCCTGGTTCGCGCCGCGCGAATCAACGCCGCCTTGGGCGGCGCATGGTTTCTGGCCGTCCTCAGCCGCGTGGCGGGGCGGGCAGTTCGGGAGGGGCGCAGCCGTGCCGCTTTGCCGACGCCTCGGCGAAGGTGCGCAGATCGGCGTGCTCGCTTCGGGTCAGCGGGGTGTCGGCGAAGCTGCGACCGCTGTCCTCGACGGGATGCACCGAGTACACGGCGTCGCCCTGGGCGCCACCGCAGGCCGCCGAGCCCCACACGGCGGTGGAGGTGGCACCGGTGGCCGACTCCCAACCGCCGTATCTCTGCTCGCCGGCGTTGCGCACGTAGGGGCCGTAGACGGACCGCAGCTCCAGCGCGCCTTCGAGCACGCAGGATTCGACCGGCGCGGTGCGCGCCGCCGTCTCCAGAACCCACAGATGCGATGCCACGCCCTTGCATGTGCCTTCGGCCCTGTGGGCTCGCAGGTGCGCGACGGTGGCGTCGGGGGAGTCGACCTCGCCGATCCTGCCGCCGGGCTCGGCTTCGCAGCCGGTGGCCCGCGCCGCGCGCTCCGCGGTCCGGGTGGCGACACGGGCGGTGTCGCGCAGTACGGCGGAGTAGTCCCAGGTTTCGACGTTCACCAGGATGCCGGAGCCGTGCCGGCGATCCCAGTTCGGGCAGTCCAGCAGGACGGAGGCGCCGAGGCTGTCCCCATCGGCGTCGCTGACGAGGAAGCCGGACCAGTCGGCGGGCAACGGGACCGGCAGCGGCTCGCCCGGGCCGTTGTAGTTGCCGGTGACAACAGGTTCGCCACCGCTGCTCGCGGTCTCGATCCGCACGCGGACAGAGTTGGCCTCGCAGAACGTCGGGAGGCCGTCCGGTTCATCCACGCTCGGCGAATCGTCGTAGGTGTTGCTGCTGAGTTCGAGGTCGTCGCCGCCGAATCCGCTCGCGGTGGTACCGGTCAGCCCAAGGACCTCGTCCACCGGCAGCATGCCGCCGCACGCCTCGGCCAGCCGGGCGCCGGGCGTCTGCTCCGCCACCCACGCATAGCCGCCGTAGCCGCCCGCAAGCAGCGCCGCCGCGGCGGATGCCGCCACGGCGCGTTTGCCCCACGGGTTGATACCGCTCCAGCCCATACAGCTCCCATGACGTTGCACCCGGACACCGGCGAGGCAAGCAGCGTAGTCGTACTCGTCGCACGTCGTTCAGCCCCGGGGTCTTCGTATGGCCGTGCAGCGAGACGCGGGGCGAGGGATTCGGCCGGGACCTGATACTGAGCTGAAGAGGCCGAAAGGCCGACGCCCCGGTTCGCCGGGCCGACGGCCCTTTCGGGCTCTCCGGTGTACCGGGAGGCCTCACTCGGCGGAGCGCTCCGGCGGGCCGTGCGCGCCGATCAGGGCGGCGGTGGCGCCCTCGGCCAGGCTGTCCAGGTAGTCGGCGGACGCGGGCCTGCGGGTGACGGCGACGCGCCAGTACAACGGTCCGAAGACCATGTCGAAGGCGAGTTCGGCGTCGGTGTCGGCCGGCAGGTCGCCACGCTCGACCGCGTTCTTCACGATCACCGCGCTGAGCCCCTGCTGGGTCTCCCGTAGTGCGTTCTCCAGAGTTTCGGCTATGTCGGGGTTCCGAGCCGCTTCGGCCAAAAGGTCGGGTACGATCTGCGATGCCAGAGGGTGGCGCATCGCCTGGGCGCCCGCGTCGAGCAGTTCGCGTATGTCGCCGCTCAGCGTTCCGGTGTCAGGCACCGGCATCACCTTCACCGCGGCCGCCGAGACGACCTCGACGACCATTTGCAGCTTGGAGTTCCAGCGGCGGTAGATTGCGGTCTTGCCGACGCCCGCCCGTCTGGCCACGGCCTCGATGGACAGGCGCCCGTATCCGTGCCTGGCGAGTTCGGTGAAGACGGCCGCCTGGATCGCCAGCGTGACATCCTTCTGCAGAACAGCGGCTCCCGCGGGTGCGCGCCGCCCTCGCCGGGGCTGGTTCTCTGCATTGGACACACGGCCATCCTAACGCAGGACGAAACGGTTGCGTTCTGTCCTCGATCGATCTACGCTGGCGGGGCGACGAAACGGTTGCGTTCTGACGTGATTTCGCAGGTGAAGCACTGGTCGGGAGCTGTCGCGGCGCCCCCATCCCTTAGTTTCTGAGAGCAACCCGAAGTGAGCAGAAGCGTGGCACAAGACGGAATCACCAGGGATCGGCCCGATCCCGACTCAGCGGACCTGGCAGCCAGGCACGGCCTGTCGGTCAGCGGCGCGCGGCCGGGCCTGGTCGAGTACATCCGCAGGTTGTGGCAGCACCGGTACTTCATCGGCGAGTTCGCGCGAGCGCGGTCGAGCGCCAAGTACACTCGTGCACGCCTCGGCGGGCTCTGGTTCGTCCTCACCCCGCTGCTGAACGCGGCCGTCTACTACCTGATCTTCGGCCTGCTCCTCGGCACCAGCCGAGGCGTGGCGGACTTCGTCTCGTTCCTGGTGACCGGCGTGTTCGTGTTCACCTTCACCCGCAACACGGTGACGAGCGGCGTGAAGTCCATCTCCGGCGAGCGCGGGCTGATCCGGGCCCTGCACTTCCCCCGGGCGGTGCTGCCCATCACTCAGGTGACCATCCAGCTCCGCCAGATCGCGATCTCCATGGTGGTGCTGATGGTGATCGTCGTCGCGCGGGGGAACTTCCCCGACTGGGGCTGGCTGCTGGTCGTGCCCGTCCTGGTCCTGCAGCTGCTGTTCAACACGGGGCTGGCCATGTGGGCCGCCCGGCTGGGCAGCAAGTCGACCGACGCCGCCCAGTGGCTGCCGTTCGTGCTGCGTGCCTGGATGTACGGGTCGGGCGTGCTCTACTTGGTAGAGGACCGGGCGGCGAACGCACCCGCGTGGGTGCTGAACCTGCTCGACATGCAGCCGGCCGCCGTCTACATCGACCTCATGCGATTCGCGCTGATGAACACCGAGAACTTCGGCACCGAGTACCTGCCGGCCCATGTCTGGCTGCTCGCCCTCGGCTGGGCGCTGCTCTCGCTGTTCGCCGGGTTCGTCTACTTCTACCGGGCTGAGGAGGAGTACGGCCGTGACTGACGTGTCCGAACAGGCCCAGCAGAGCGGGCAGGCCGAGGCGGAGCAGAACCGGCCGCCCACGGTCATCGTGGACAACCTGCACATCGTCTACCGGCTGCGCGGCTCCGCGGCCGGCGGTAAGGGAAAGGGCGGCGGCAAGGGCAAGGCCGAGCTGCGTGCCCAGGCTGCCGCGGCCCGGCAGGAGCAGCAGCAGGAGCGGCGGCGCAGCGGCCGCGGGCGCGCCTCCCGGGCGCTGCGCCGCCTGACGGGGCGCACCGACGCCTCGGAGAAGAAGGGCGGCCGCACGGTGCACGCCATCAAGGGCGTGAGCTTCACCGCGTACCGGGGCGAGGCCATCGGCGTGATCGGCTCCAACGGCTCCGGCAAGTCCACGATCCTGCGCGCGATCGCCGGGCTGATGCCGGCCGAGGCCGGTCGCGTCTACACCGAGGGCCAGCCCTCGCTGCTGGGCGTCAACGCCGCCCTGATGAACGACCTCAGCGGCGAGCGCAACGTCATCCTGGGCTGCCTGGCGATGGGAATGACGCCGCAGGAGGCCTACGAGAAGCGCGAGGACATCATCAAGTTCTCCGGCATCAACGAGAAGGGCGACTTCAGCTCGCTGCCGATGCGCGCCTACTCTTCGGGCATGGCCGCCCGGCTGCGCTTCGCGATCGCCTCGGCCAAGAACCACGACGTGCTGATGATCGACGAGGCGCTGGCCACCGGCGACCGCAAGTTCCGCAGGCGCTCCGAGGCCCGCATCCGCGAATTGCGCGGCGAGGCGGGCACGGTCTTCCTGGTGAGCCACAGCAACAAGTCCATCCGCGACACCTGCGACCGGGTGCTGTGGCTGGAGAGCGGCAGCCTGGTCATGGACGGCCCCACCGACGAGGTGCTGGAGGCCTACGAGGAGTTCATGAACGGCTGAATCCCGTTGATCTTGTAGCCATCGTGAAGGAAAACGATTTCCGTTTGCGATGGCTACAAGATCGACGGCGGTGGGCCGGGTGCAGCCGCGCCGCTCGGGCGCGTATGGGATTGTGGGCTCCATGCCACGCCCTTCGCCGACCAGGCAGGCGCCGCGCCGCGGGCGGCCCGGGTACGACCAGGAGACGGTCCTTCGCTGCGCCATAGACCTGTTCAACCGCCGCGGATACGACGGCACGAGCGTCGGAGACCTCGCCCGTGAACTGGGGCTGACCAAGTCGGCCATCTACCACCACTTCCCGAGCAAGGCCGACCTGCTGAAGGGCGCCCTCAGTGAGGCGCTGGACGCGCTGGCGGTGGTCATCGACACGGCCGCGGCCAGCGAGGACGGGGAGCAGGGGAGCGCCTACGACCGCCTGGTCTCCGCGGTGCGCCAGGCCGTTCATGTGCTGGTCGGCCACCTTCCGGCGGTGACGCTGCTGCTGCGCGTGCACGGAAACAGCGAGGTCGAGTCGGACGCGCTGCGCCGGCGCCGGGAGATCGACGCGAAACTCGCGGACCTGGTGCGCGCCGCGGCCGACGAGGGCTCGCTGCGCGCCGACATCCCGCCGGAGCTGACCAGTCGGCTGCTGTTCGGAATGGTCAACTCACTGGTCGAGTGGTACCGGCCGGACGGCCGCCACGACGCCGCGGCGATCGCCGACGCCGTGACGCGCCTGGCCTTCGAGGGGCTGGCGCCGCGCGAGCGGTAGGCGGGTTGCGAGCCGGTCCCCCCGGCTCGCCGGGGGGTGCGGGCGTATGTCGGCACGCACGTCAGGCGTCTGTCCGAGGCGGCCGTCCGGCGTCCAAGGGGCGGCTCGCCCGCCGCCGCCGGACGGGCGCTGAGGGGCGGTGTAGGGCCGGGTGGCGGGCTTGTCACGTGCTAGCCTCGAGGACGTCCCGCAGGCGGTTATCCTCGCGCGGGTAGCGGGGATCCTCCGCCCCGCTCGCAGCCGGCCAGGGAAGAGGCAGGGTGCCGGACTCGAAGAGCGCATCCGGGGCGGCAGCGCCCAAGCGGCGCCCCACCATGGGCGACGTCGCCGCGCACGTGGGGGTGTCCAGGCAGCTGGTGTCGCTGGTCATGCGCGGTCAGGCCGGTCCCAGCGACGAGACCCGCCGCAGGGTCCGCGAGGCCGCCGAGGAGCTGGGATATCGCCCGCACACCGCCGCACAGCTGTTGCGCCGCACCCGCAGCCGACAGATCGGGGTCCTGTTCGACATGGACCAGCCGCACAACGTCGAACTGGTCGAGGGCCTCTACGCCTGCGCCCAGGACGCCGGCTACGGGATCGCGCTCAGCGCCGACGTGCCCTGCCGCGACGAGCGGCAGGCCATCGAGGAGCTGCTCGGGCTGCGCAGCGAGGCCCTCATCCTCACCGGGCTGTCCTCCGACCCTTCGCCCGAGCTGGCCCGGGTGGCCGAGCAGGTGCCCGTGGTCGAGATGAGCCGCAGCGCGTCGGTACCGGGGGCCGACCTTGTGCGCACGTCCGAGGCGCCGGGCATGAGCAGGGCCATCGGCTACCTCGCCGACCTGGGCCACCGCGACATCGTGCACGTCGACGGCGGCGCCGCGCGCGAGGCCGAGGAGCGCCGCGGCGGCTACCGCGACGCCATGCGCCGGCACGGGCTCGCCGACCGCGCGCGAGAGCTTCCCGGCGCGTTCACCGAGGAGTCGGGCGCCCGCGCCGCCCGCGAGCTGCTGGCCCGCGACACGCTGCCCACCGCGGTGGTCACCGCCAACGACCGCTGCGCCCGCGGCCTGCTGGACGTTTTCGTGCGCGCCGGCGTGCGCGTTCCGCAGGACGTGTCGGTCATCGGCTACGACGACAGTCGGCTGGCCCACCTGTCGTTCCTCGACTTGACGTCCGTGCGCCAGGACTCCGCACAGCTCGCCGAGCTTGCGGTGCAGGCGGTGACCGAACGCCTCGACGAAGGGCGCGCGAGCGCCAAGGAGTTCGTGATCACCCCGACGCTCACCGTTCGCGGCACCACGGGCCCGGCCCGGGCCGAGCCGTAGGAGAGGCCACGGCGGGACCGCTCCGCCGGGGGCCGTTCGCGCCTTCGGCGCAGGCGGCTCCCCATGCGGCCCGCCCTCGCCGGGCCGCCGCGCCCGCCCTTCGGCACCCGTCGGCCCGCCCGCTGTGCCCCGTGTCGGAGCCTGTCGCCCCGGTTGCCGACGGCTGTCGGCGCCGGGGCGTCAGCGGATCCGCTCGCCGTACACCCGCTCGACCGCCATCGCCATGAGGACCCTGCGGTCGGCGACCATCACCGACCGGTACTCGTCCCAGTCCGGGTGCTCCCCGGCCGCTCGGCGGTAGTAGTCCACCAGCGCCTCGACCTCGGGGCCCGCGGGGTCGGTCCCCGGACCGGTGAGCTCCACCGGGCCCTCGGCGGTGGCCCATGCCCATCCGTCGGGGCTGGTGGCCTCCAGTGCGGCGCGCGGGTCGCGGCGCAGATTGGCGGTCTTGGCGCGGCCCTCGGTCATCGATACGTATATGACGCCGGACTCCCGGTCGTAGAAGGGCCGCACGGGCGAGAGCTGCGGGCGCCCGTCCGCCTTGATCGTCGCGAGGACTCCGAGCCGGCTTTCCGCGAGCAGGTCGCGCGGACTGAACGTCGTCTGTGTCATATCCGGGGCAAGCGCGCCCGGTCCCGCGCTATTCCCGCTGAGCGGCGAGGCGACTGCGGCGATCGCGCCCGCTCAGCGTGCGCCCTGCCCGCGGGACGACCTCGGCGGCCGGTGGGAAGCAGGTCTCACGGGCCCGTGACCGACCTCATCGACGTGGGCGGCAATCTCCGGATTGCCGCTCTTGGCACGTGCTAGGTATGCGTGGTTCTCTGGACGGGCGTACTTCGCGGCCTCCGCCGGTAGCGGAGCCGCGGCGGTGAACGGGCCTCCGGCCGCCCCGGGGCCGCAGTTCCCGGTGTCCCCGACGCCCCCCGCCCGCACGCCCGCGTGCCGTGCCACCGGCAGCGGGCCCCTGAACCGCGTGAATTCATCGCAAGCGAAAGGCCTAGCCCACCCATGCGCCTCGCCCTGCTCGCCATGGCAATCGGAGCCTTCGGCATCGGAACCACCGAGTTCGTCATCATGGGGCTGCTGCCCGAGGTCTCCGCCGATCTGCACGTGTCGGAGTCGACGGCCGGCAACCTCATCGCCGGATACGCCATCGGCGTCGTCATCGGCGCGCCGCTGCTCACCGTTCTGAGCACGAGACTGCCGCGCCGCGGCGCGCTGCTGCTGTTCATGGGCATGTTCGCCGTCGGCAACCTGCTCACGGCGCTGGCTCCGGAGTTCGGCGCCGTGCTCGGCTTCCGGGTGCTGACGGGGCTGCCGCACGGGGCCTACTTCGGCGCCGCGGCCGTCGCGGCGGCCCAGCTGGCCGAACCGGGGCGGCGGGCGCGCAACGTGGCCCGCGTGTTCCTGGGACTGACCATCGCCAACATCGTCGGGGTGCCCGTCGGCACCTGGCTCGGCCAGGAGCTGGGCTGGCGGGCCACGTTCGGGGTCGTCGCGGCCATCGGGCTCGTCGCCGTGGCCGGAATCGCGCTCTGCGTACCCAGGCTGGCCAAGCCGGAGGGCGTCCGGCTGCGCCACGAGCTGACGGGCCTGGGCAACCGGCAGGTCGTCCTGGGCCTGCTGACGATCGTGCTCGGCTGCTCCGGGGTGTTCGCGGTCTACACCTACATTGCTCCGACGATGAAGGCACTGGCCGACTACACCGAAGCGGGCGTGACCGGCGTGCTGGCCCTGTTCGGGGTCGGGATGACGCTGGGTTCGCTCATCGGCGGCCGGATGGCCGACCGCGCCCTGCGGCCCTCGGTCTACGGCACCCTCGCCTCGCTGGCGCTGGTACTGCTGGCGTTCTCCTTCCTGGCCCGCAACCCGTGGACGGCGGCGCTGGCGGTCCTCCTGCTGGGAATGGCCTGCTTCGCGACCGCCACGGTCATCCAGGTGTTCCTGATGGTCAAGGCCGAGCACGCGCCGACCCTCACCTCCGCGTCCCACCACGCGGCGTTCAACCTCGCCAACGCAATCGGCGCCTGGATCGGGGGCGCGGCCATCGGCGCGGGTCTGGGCTACGGCGCCCCCGCCCTGGCCGGTGCCGCGATGGCCGGGTTCGGGTTGTCGCTGGCCCTCGCCGCCGGACGCCTCGACCGCCCCCGCCCGCAGCACGCGGCGGGGGAGGACCCGGGCCCGCCGGAAGCCGACCTCGTCTCCGCCGGCAGCGGCTCCGCTCGCTGACCGCGCGCGGCGGCCGCTCCGGAACCGACCGGCGGCCCCCGGGCCCGGGCCCGGGCCCGGGGGCCGCCGGAGGAACCGGTGGCCCGTCGATCTTGTAGCTATCGTAAAGGAAAGCGATTTCCGTTTGCGATGGCTACAAGATCGACGGTGATGTTCGGTGGTTGCCGCCCTAGATCAGCGAATCCAACGCCTGCAGCGCGGCGTCTCGCCGTAGCCGGTCGTGGAAGTGCTGATTGCGGTAATTGCGGAGGCAGCTGTAGCGGGAGGTCTCCGGGCCGCAGTCGCAGTTGCGGACCCGTTTCTCCGCCACTCGTTCGGCGGGTCCGGGCGTGGGTGGACGCCGGCATCGAACCGGCCGACATCGCGGTCACGGTCCGCTTCCACGCGCCCGCTAAGAAGGTGAAGGAGGCCCTGAAGGAGGAAGGGCTCGCCTCGGTGCTGCTGAGCTCCGATCCGAAACCGGACACCGAAGGCGTGCGGGTGGGCTCCTGGTACGCGCTCAAGGGCCTGGAGTTCCGCTGCGTGGCGGTGGCCGGGGTGTGCGAGTGGGCGCTGCCCCTGGCCAAGGCCGTCACCCCGCAGGAGGTCGATCCGATCCAGCACGCGACCGACATGATGAGTGAACGCTGCCTGCTGTTCGTCGCCTGCACACGGGCGCGCGACCGCCTGCACGTGTCGTGGCACGGCACGCCGAGCGAGTTCATCGAAGAGGCGGAGATCGCCTGAACTGCGGGCAACAGCGCCGGGCGGTGGCGTGGCCCGCCCGGCGGCGAAGAGCACGCCCCCTCCGCGCGGGGATCCGCTCTGCCCCGGAGCGGCCGCCGGAGGTTCAGCGCAGGAGGGCCTCGGCCGCTGCTCGCGCGTCGCGGGCGGACGCGGCGTCGCCGGTGATGCCCGCGGTGACGATGGCGCCCTCGGCGAGGAGGTACACCGGCTCGACGGCCGTGCTGCCCGCCGCCTCGACCCAGGCCGCGATCTGGTCGTGGAACGCCCGCTTGTGCGAGCGGACCTCGTCGAGGACCGCCGGGGAGGACGAGCCGAGCTCCCCGTGCGCGTTGACCCAGGCGCAGCCGCGAAAGCCCGGCTCCGCGAACCACCGGCCGAGCCAGTCGAAGACCGCCAGGACCCGGGAGCGCGGGTCGTCGAGCCGCTCCACGTGCTCGGCCAGGCTCGCTCGGCACCGCCGGTCGCGCCGCCGGAGCATCGCGACGACCAGGTCCTCCTTGGTGGCGAACAGGGAGTAGATCCGCTTCAGCGGCAGACCGGCCGCCGAACGGATCTCGTCCATCCCGACCGCTCGGACTCCCCGCTCGTAGAAGAGCGACTCGGCGGCGTCCAGCAGGGCCTCGCGGTCCAGGCGGTGCTGCTCCGCGCTGATCGGGGCCGGCATCACAGACTCCTTGACATCGAGAACGACCGTTCCCTAGCGTAGCCGCACCTGTCGAGAACACTTGTTCTCCATCGTGGGAGGCTGCCGTGCCCGAGACCCGTCCTCCGTACCCGCCGTTCGACGACGAGGCCGCGGTGCGGAAGGTCCAGGCCGCCGAGGACGCGTGGAACACCCGCGACCCCGAGCGCGTGGCCCTGGCCTACACGCCGGACTCGGTCTGGCGCAACCGCGACCGGTTCCTCACCGGACGCGAGGAGATCGCGGCGTTCCTGAGGGCCAAGTGGGAGCGGGAACTGGACTACGCCCTGCGCAAGAGCCTGTGGAGCTTCCACGGCAACCGCATCGCGGTCCGCTTCCAGTACGAGTGCCACGACGCCGCAGGCCAGTGGTGGCGCAGCTACGGCAATGAGCTGTGGGAGTTCGACGGCAACGGCCTGATGCGGCGCCGGGAGGCGAGCATCAACGACATCGCGATCGCCGAGGCCGACCGCAGGATCTTCGGTCCCCGGCCGGAGGGTGAGCAGGGCCTCGACATACCGCTCCAGTGAGCGGTTCCGCCCTCCGGCTTCGCCGACGGGCCGAGGGACACCGGGTCCGCGGGCCCCGAGCGGCCGCGCCGAGTTTCACGCAGGCTTGTACTCCTCGTGCGGAACGGCGCGCGCCCATACCGCCTCGAACGCCGAACGGACCAGGGACAGTACCTCCGGTTCGGTGCGCACTTCGCGGTCGACCACCTCGCCGACTCCGGAGAAGTACGTGAAGGATATCGTGGAGTCGTCGAACATCCACAGGTCGGAACCGGGAAGTGCGATGTCGGCCGCATTGCGCCGAGGAAGCCACCGCACCAGTTCCCCGGCAGCGACATTCGGGAACGTGACGTCGTATTCGTACTTGATGTAGTCGGTAACCGGTTCCGATACGATGCGCGCCCGCCGCATCACCACGCCGCGCCCCGTCGTCTCGGCCACAATGTCCAGAAACGGATTCCACCACGATTCCCGGTCGGCAGAGGGGTCGAGGCGCTTGCCGCTCTGCCACGCGATGAACTCCGGGTCGCTGGGCTGGTACGCGTCACGCATCTCCAGATGGACGGCGGAGTGCTGGGCCTTTGCCAGGCCGTCAAGGACGGGATGTGCCATTTCTACTACTCGCTGCCGGGGTTCGGGATGTACTGGCGCATTACCTCCGGAAGGCGGACGATCTTTTCGTGGCTCGGTACCTCTGTGGAATGTCCGGGGATCGAACCGATCTCCTGGCACGCCTGCGTCTCTTCGTCGGTGGCCCTGTAGGACTGGATCATCAGATCTCCCGTGTCCTCGTCCAGCCAGATGGTGGGTGAGTCTGTCGCCGGAGTGCCCGGAATTATCCCGAGAAACCGCAGTCTCATGGCTACCCGCTCCCCATGTTGATCCGATCGAAGTCACCTTCTCAACTTTTACCCAGGGCGAGTCGGCCGTCAACAGCGCGCATAGGCCGACTCGTTTTTCGGCTAGGCGAAACGAGCTTCAGAGGGTGTCTCCAGTTTCCCCAGTGTCCTCAGGGGCGCCGAGGCGGCCGATCGCGGTTTCGACGTCGGCGGCACGGGGGTCCTCGAAGGAGCGCAGGATGTCCAGAGCCGCGCCGAGATGGTGCCGCGCCTTTCCGTTGTCGCCGAGCGTCGCGTAGGCCCTACCCATTCCGGTCAGCGCGGCGGCTTCGCTGTCCCGGTCCTCCAGGGAACGGAACACCTCCAGCGCCTCCGCGTAGGCGCCGACCGCATCGGTGTGCGACCCGGTGTCGGTCAGGACTCGGGCCAACGAAGAACGGCCGTAGGCGCCGCTCAAGGGCTCGCCGGTCTCGGCGAACAGGGATATCGCGGTGCGGCAGTGCTCCAGGGCCGCATCGGTTCGGTCGATCGACCGCTCGTATTCGGCGAGGCTGAGCAGCGCCATACCCTCGCCCCGCCGGTCGTGCGCCGCGCGGAATGCGGCGATCGCCCGGTCGATCAGATCCAGGCCCTCGGTGTCGCCGTCCCGCTCCCAGCGGAGCGCACCGAGTCTGCGCAGCGCGAAGCCCTCGATCCAAGGCGAGCCCGCCTCGCGTGCGAAGTCCTGTGCGGCCGTGTAATGCTCCAGCGCAGCTTCGGCGTCGTCGAGTAGGAGGTTGACTGTGGCGCAGGCGAGGTGGTTGCGCGCCTGTCCCTCGCTGTGGCCCAGGATCCGGGCTGATTCGAGGCCGACCTGCTGGATCCCGCGCCACTCGTGCCAATGCCGGTGAATCTCGAAGAGGCCGGAGGTGTTGGCGGGGATCCGCCACGCGAGATCGTGCATACCGCGGTCGAACGCGGCCTGTACCGCGCGCACGAGGTTGGGGCGTTCCTGCTCGAACCAGGAGAGCGCGGCTGCGGGTTCATCGAAGTTCGCAGCGTCCACTGACGAGTCTTCTCCGGGGATCTCGACGGGTCGGAACGCGGGGGCCCACGCCAGTACCGCGTTGGTCGCGGTGCGCAGGTACCACCGGGTGACCCGCCCGAGGACCGTGTCGGCTTCGCCGACCGGTTCCTCGTCGTCGAGGCGCTCGGTCGCGTAGGCGCGCAGGAGATCGTGTATCCGGTAGCGCTCGTGGCCGGTGCGCTGCACCAGGTTCGCCCGGGCGAGCCCGTCGACGATCGTGCGCGCTCGGCGCAGGGACAGGGACGCCCCCGCGGCGCACGCCGCTACCGAGAAGTCGGGCCCCGGATGGGCACCCAGAGAACGGAACAGCCGCGCGGATTCGGTAGGCAGAGCGGTATAGGAGGCGGCGAAGACCGCGCGGATGTCGCTCAATTCGTCCTCGGGGGTGATGAGAGTGTCGAGGCGCTCGTGCTCGGCCGCAAGTTCTGCGGCGACGTCGTTCAGTGCTGAGCCGGGACGACTCGACAGCAGTTCGGCCAGCACACGCAGCGCTAGCGGCAGGTGCGCGCAGTGGGACACCAGGGCCAGTGCAGCCTCGGGCTCGGCGTCCATTCGGGCGTCGCCCAGATTGGCTCGGAGCAGCGCGAGGGATTCCTCGGCGGTGAGCGTGCTCAGGTCCATGCGTCGCGCTCCCTCCCGCGTCACAAGGCCGGCAAGCGTGCTGCGGCTGGTGATCAGGACCCGACAGGATGGTGAACCCGGCAGAAGCGGACGGACCTGGGCGGGCGAGACGGCGTCGTCGATGAGGACGAGGACGCGCTTGCGGTCGAGCAGGGTGCGGTATAGGGCCGCCCTGCTGTCGAGGTCGAGCGGGATTCCGTCCGCCGGTACGCCCAGCGCCTGAAGAAGCGCTCCGAGGGCCGCCAGGGCGTCCAGCCGCGGGCCGGGGCCGTGGCTGCGCATATTCACGTACAGGTCGCCGTCCGGGTAGTGGGAGCGGACCCGGTGTGCCCAGTGGAGCGCCAGCGCTGTCTTGCCGACTCCGGGGGCTCCGTCGATCATGGAAACACTCCCTGCCCCGTCCGGCTGGACGGCCGCCGCCGCGCCCTGGCCTGGGAAGGCCGCGGCCGGGGCATCGAGCCAGGCGATCTCCGGCCTGCGGTTCACGAACCCGGTGAGCGCGAGCGGAAGTTGGCGGGGTACGGATACGCCCCGGGGAGCGCCGGTTGTCACATGAACGTCGCCGTGAACGGCGTGTGCCTGGACCACGGCGCCCGTGTCCCCCCGGACGTCGTTGCGGACCTCCGCAGCGGCTGCGTTCGGGACATCGAGGGGGGACGGTGCGTCGCGAGTGTCGTCTTCGCGTTCCATCGCTCGCTATCCGGGGGTGAGCGGACTGCGGTGGGGTCCGGTGGGTCGGACGCAGATCGGGTGTGCGGGCGTTTGCCTTTCAGGTTTCCCCGTGGCGGCAGCGCATACCGTCCTGGGCGCGACCGGAAAGGGAGCGCCCGCACTGGGCGCCGGGGTCGCGGTCACGCCGACCGGGGTGCGCGCCGGTCTGGGCGCGCTCTTCTTCTCGGGGGCGGTGTTGGCCGGGGTCGGCTTCGGCGTGGTTCCTGGGGGCGCTTCGCACCGTGCTCCCGCCGGTCGGCTCCGGCGAGGGCGCGGGCCTGACGTCGGCCATCTGCATCCTCAGCCACCTCGCGCTGTGCCTGCCCGCCGTGACCGACGCCTGCGGCGCCGCGCCGCGCCGAATGTCGTACCCGCATGGCACGCTCGTCCCGATCGTCGGCCGCAACGCGGACCGGCGCGCGGTCGGGGCCTGCCGGCGGGGGACGGATCCGCCGGCGGGTGCCCCGCGGCCCGGCCCGAAACCCGGCCCGCTGGCCCCGCCACCCGCGACCGGCCCGCCTCCCGCTGTTCGCCTCCGGCGGCCTGTCGGCCGCCCTACTGCTTGGCGTCCTTGTCGCGCCGCACGATCGTCTTTCGGCCCTTGATGGTGGTGTTCTTCAGCGCCGAGATGACGTCATCGGCGGCACCGTCGGGCACCTCCACCAGCGAGAAGCGCTCGGCGATCTCGATGTGGCCGATGTCGCGGCCGCGCAGCTCGGATTCCCCGGTGATCGCACCCACGAGGTCCTGCGGTCGCACCTTCGCGCCGCGGCCGGCCCCGATGAACAGGCGCGTCATCCCGCCGGCGGGCCCGCGGCCGCCCCGCTGTCCGTCGCGCTCGCCGCGCCGTCCCCCCTCGCGGCGGGCGCCGCGGCCCTTGTCCTTCTGCTCCGGCTTGATGCTGACCTCGGGGATCTCCTCCTCGTTGTCCACCGCGCCGCCGGTGGACTCGTGGGCGAGCTTGACCGCCGCCAGCGCCACCTCCATCACGTCGAACTCGTCGGCCAGCGTCTCGACCACCACGCGGAAGTGCTCGCGGTCGTCCTCGGCGTCGTCGTCGAGCAGCGACTCGCGCAGCGCCCCGCTGGTCAGCTCCAGGCGGCGGGCCCGGATGTCGGCGACGGTGGGGATCTTCTCGACCGTGATCGTGTAGTCGGTGGCCCGGCGGATGCTCTTGAGCATGCGGTGCTCGCGCGGCTCCACCAGCGTGATGGCCACGCCCTCGCGGCCCGCCCGGCCCACGCGGCCGATGCGGTGCACGTAGGAGTCGGGCGCCGAGGGCACGTTGTAGTTGACCACGTGCGACAGGTGCTCGATGTCGAGCCCGCGCGCCGCCACGTCGGTGGCCACGACCAGGTCGGTGGTTCCGGCGCGCAGCCGCCCCAGGGTGCGGTCGCGCTGCTCCTGGCTCATCCCGCCGTGCAGTGCCTCCGAGCGGTGCCCGCGCCCGTTGAGAACCTCGGTGAGCTGGTCGACCTCCTCGCGGGTGCGGCAGAACACGATCGCGGCGGTGGGCGACTCGACGTCCAGCAGCCGCCCGATGGCGGCGGGCTTGTGCGCCCGCGGCACCACGTAGGCACTCTGGCGCACCAGCGGCGCCTCGCCGACCTCGCGGGTCTCGCGGGCGATCTGGATGCGCACCGGGTCGGTGAGGTTCCCGCTGGCCATCTGCTCGATGCGCGGCGGCATGGTCGCCGAGAACAGCACCGTCTGGCAGCCCTTGGGAATCTCCTCCATGATCGCTTCGATGTCCTCGGCGAAGCCCATGTCGAACATCTCGTCGGCCTCATCGAGCACCGTCATGACCAGGTCGCCCAGGTCGAGGGTCCCCCGGCCCAGGTGGTCCAGCGCCCGCCCGGGGGTCGCCACCACGACGTCGACCCCGCGCTCCAGCCCGCGGATCTGGCGGCCGATGGGCTGCCCGCCGTAGACGGGCAGCACGCGCACGCCCATGTCGCGGCCGTAGCGGTGGACCGCCTCGCAGACCTGCACGGCCAGCTCGCGGGTGGGCACGAGCACCAGCGCCATCGGAGCCGCACCCTCGCGCCCCTCCGGCCGCTCGGCCATGCGCTGCAGGATCGGCAGCGCGAAGGCGGCGGTCTTGCCGGTGCCGGTGGCGGCCTGGCCGAGCAGGTCGCGCCCCTCGACCAGGTGCGGGATGGCCTCGCGCTGGATGGGAGTGGGCTCCTCATAGCCGAGCCGCACGAGCGCGCCGAGAAGCTCCTCCCGCAGCGGAAGGTCGGCGAAGCCGGGAACGGCGTCGGCGTCGGCGTCGGTGGTGGCCATGATGGGACTCCTCGTGCGGGCTACGGCGTGAACTGGTCGGTGTCGGCGGCAGACGCCGCCAGGGAATGTTCCCACTTCCCGGGCGCTTCGCGGACCCCGGGCGGGCGCATGCGGCCGTGCGATCGCCCTCACCGTGCCGCTTCCCGCGGCGGCGGCCGCCTACGCCTCGGACTCCCGCGACTCGAACGGCTCCGGCCGGGCGCCGGCGGGCAGCGCGGCCCGGCGGCAGTAGCGCAGGAACTCCTCGGCGCGGCGGTTCAGGGCCACCGCGCGCGGCCAGGCCAGCAGCACCGCCTCGGTGCGAACGGGCTCGGCGATCTCCTTGATGGCCACGCGGAACCCCTCGTAGGTGCGGTCGTTGGAGGGGCGCTGAACCAGGATACTGAAGCCCATCCCACGCCCGACCAGCGCGCGGGCGACCTCGTAGCTGGTGGGGCGGTAGCGCACGCGCGGCACCAGGCCGAAGGAGTGGCACAGCCCCAGCGCGTGGTGCGAGCTTGGCGCCGCGTCCAGCAGCACCATGGGCTCCTCGGCCAGCTCGTGCAGCGACACGGACTCCCGCTCGGCCAGGGGGTGGTCGGCGGGGAGCAGGATGTGCGGGCGCATGGTGAACAGCTCGGCGCGCTCCATCTCCGGCAGTACGTCCATGTCGTAGATGACCGCCAGGTCCAGCTCGCCGCTGAGCAGGCGCCGCTGGAGTACGTCCTGGGTGTCCTCGGCGAAGTCCACGGTCAGACCGGGGTGCAGCGCCGAGAACCCCTGGAGCAGCGGAGGCAGCACCGTGGGCGCCAGCGTGACGTAGCACCCCAGCGACAGCACCCCGGCCAGTGCACCCTCGCCCGCGCCCGCCTCGCCCTCCAGATCCTCGGCCTGGCGCAGCAGACGGCGCGCGCGGTGCAGCACCTGGGTACCGGTGGGGGTGAGCGTGACGCCGTGGGCCTTGCGCCGCACGCACAGCTGCACTTTGAGCGCGCGCTCCAGGTCGTTGAGCGCCAGCGACACGGCCGGCTGGGAGATGTGCAGGCGCTGGGCCGCCTCGCTGATCGTTCCGGCCTCGGCGATCGCGACGAAGTAGGCCAGCTGGCGCAGAGAGAACCGCGGAGCACCACTCATAAGTTCCACTGATGCCACTCCCAAGTTTCCTATGCTTTACCAATGCAGTGATGGGGATCACCCTAGAGGGAGAGCGGTGGCCCGAGGCACACCGGACGCGCCCGAGCGCGCCCGGATCCGCCGATCGGGCACCGCGGCAACCGGCAAGTCCGGACCGTCGACCCGCTAGCCGGCTCGCCCGCACCGGGCGGACCGCCGAGTTCTGCGAGGTGCCGCCCATGACCCCCGCCCCCTCCGCGCCCGCGGCCGCGAGCACGGCCCCCGTCCGCCCGCTCAAGGTCGCCGCCGCCAGCTTCATCGGCACCGCGGTGGAGTGGTACGACTACTTCATCTACGGCAGCGCCGCCGCGATCGTATTCGGACCGCTGTTCTTCCCCGAGTTCTCCTCGGCGGCCGGAACCCTGGCCGCCTTCGCCACGTTCTCCGTCGGCTTCCTGGCCCGCCCGCTGGGCGGAATCGTCATGGGCCACTTCGGCGACCGGGTCGGCCGCAAGTCCATGCTGGTGACCTCCCTGATCATGATGGGTGCGGCCACCGTTGCCGTCGGACTCCTGCCGACCTACCAGGACATCGGCGTGTGGGCGCCCGTGCTGCTGGTGGCGCTGCGCTTCGTGCAGGGCCTGGGCGTGGGCGGCGAGTGGGGCGGCGCCGTGCTGATGGCGGTCGAGCACGCCCCGCCCGAACGGCGCGGCTTCTACGGCAGCTTCCCGCAGATGGGTGTGCCCGGCGGGCTGATCCTGGCCAATCTCGTGTTCCTGTCGACGTCGGCGGTCGTCAGCGACGACGCCTTCCTCGCATGGGGCTGGCGGGTGCCGTTCCTGCTCAGCGCCGTGCTCGTCGCCGTGGGCCTGTTCATCCGCTTCCGCATCACCGAGAGCCCCGACTTCGTCGAGGTCAGCCGCAGCGGCCGGCGCGAGCGCATGCCCATCGCCTCGGTGCTGCGTCACAACCCCAAGCAGGTGCTGCTGGCGGCGGGCGCGTTCATCGGCAACAACACGGTCGGCTACATCTTCATGGCCTACGCGCTGTCCTACACCACCACCGTGCTGGGCCTGGACCGCAGCCTGATGCTGGGCCTGACTCTGGCGGGAGCGGTGGTCTGGCTGGCGGCCATCCCCTGGGCGTCGGCCATGAGCGACCGATTCGGCCGGCGCCGGGTGCTGCTGTCGGGATCGGTGGGCCTGGCCGCCTGGGTGCTCGTGTTCTTCGCGCTCATCGACACCGCCGGCACCGGGCTCATCCTCGTCGCGATGGTCGGCACCGCGTTCTTCCTCGGCGCCACCTACGGGCCGCTGGCCGCACTGTTCTCCGAACTGTTCAGCGCCCGGGTGCGCTACAGCGGCGCGTCGCTGGGCTACCAGATCGGCTCGATCCTGGGCGGCGGCCTGGCGCCCACCGCTGCCACCGCCCTGTACGCGGCGTGGCAGTCGTCCTGGCCGGTCACGGGCTACCTGTTCGCGGTGTGCCTGCTCAGCCTGGCCTGTCTGGCGGCGCTGATGCGACCGGCGCGCCGCTGAGCCCGACGCGCCCCGATCGGCTCCAATCGAACCCGTACCCGCATGCGGATCCGAAGACCCGCCCGAACCCGGGACCCGCACCCGGCACCGATCCGACCCGCACACACCGACCGCCGTGCGCGGCCCACCGGCCCGCACCGGCACCGCAGCAGGAGGAGAGATCCCGATGGCAGCCAAACCCTTCGCGTCCTCGGCCGACCTCGGCGAGAAGGAGCAGACCCTGGAGGTCCTCGCGGACGGCGTCTACGCGCTGACCGCCCAGGGCGACCCCAACATCGGCGCGATCGAGGGCGAGGACTTCCTGGTCTGCTTCGAGGCCCTCGCGACGCCCACCGCCGCACGCGAGTGGCTGGCGCGGCTGCGCGAGCACACCGACAAGCCGGTGCGCTACCTGGTGCTCTCGCACTACCACGCGGTACGTGTGCTGGGCGCCAGCGCCTTCGGCGCCGACGTGATCGTCGCCCACGAGAAGACCCGCGGGCTCATCGCCGAGCGCGGCGAGGCCGACTGGGCCAGCGAGTTCGGCCGCATGCCGCGCCTGGCCAAGGACCCCGACTCGGTGCCCGGCCTGACCTGGCCCACCATGACCTTGTCCGACCGCGCCTCCATCGAGCTGGGCGGCGACCGCGGGCGGCTGGAGCTGCGCTACCTCGGCCGCGGCCACACCGAGGGCGACATCGTCGCCTGGCTGCCCCAGCAGCGCATCCTCTTCGCCGGCGACCTGGTCGAGGCCGAGGCCGCGCTCTACACCGGCGACGCCTTCCACTACGACTGGGCCGGCTCCACCCTCGACGGCGTCGCCGCTCTGCGGGCCGAGGCGCTCGTCGGCGGGCGCGGGCCCGTCACCCGCGGACGCGAGGCGGTCGACGCGGCCGTCGCCCAGACCCGCGACTTCCTCCGCACCATGATCGTCGAGGTGGGCGCCGTGCACGCGCGCGGCGGCACCCTCAAGGAGGCCTTCGCCGCCGCGCACGCCGCCCTGGTCGACGGCTACGGCCACTGGCCCATTTTCGAGCACTGCCTGCCCTTCGACGTCTCGCGGCTGTGGGACGAGCTGTCGGGGACCGAGCGCCCCGTGGTCTGGACCGCCGAACGCGACCGCGAGGTCTGGGACCGGCTCCAGAGTTGAGCGCCCGCCGGAGACAGCGAGCGAACGGAGGCGACATGCCCGAGCCACCCGTCCCGCCCCCCGCTCCGCCCGCCGACCCGGGCGCGGCGCCCGAACCCGTGCTCGTGCTGGGCGCGGGGCCGGTCGGCCAGACCGCGGCGCTGCTCCTGGCGCGCTGGGGCGTGCCGGTCACCGTCGTCGACGCCCGCCCCGAGCGCGCCGCCGCGGGGTCCAAGGCCATCGTCCAGCAGCGGGACGTGCTCGACGTCTGGGCGACCCTGGGCGCCGACGCGGTCGCCGAGGAAGGGCTCACCTGGGACACCGCCCGCACCTTCTACCGCGACCGCGAGCTGTTCAGCGTCCGGCTGCGCGACCGCGGCGCCTCGCCGCTGCCGCCGTTCGTCAACCTCTCGCAGTCCCGCACCGAGCGCATTCTGGACGAGCGCATGGCCGCCGCCGGGCTGGCTGTGCGCTGGAACCACGAAGTCACCGCCATCGACCAGGACGCCTCCGGCGTACGGGTGCGGTGCGCGGCCCCCTCCGGCGACGTCGAGCTGCGGGGCTCCTACGCGCTGGCGTGCCTGGGCCCGCACGGGCGGGTGGCACGCGAGGCGGTCGGCGCCGACTTCGGCGGAGCCAGCTTCGACGACCGCTTCCTCATCTGCGACATCCGGGCCGACCTGCCCGGCTGGGAGCGGGAGCGGCGGTTCTACTTCGACCCGCGATGGAACCCGGGCCGCCAGATCCTCATCCACCCCTGCCCCGACTCGGTCTTCCGCATCGACTGGCAGGTGCCGCCCGACTTCGACCTGGAGCGCGAGGAGGCCCAAGGCGGGCTCGACCGGCGCATCCGCCAGATCATCGGCGACCGCCCCTACGAGATCGTGTGGCACTCGGTCTACCGGTTCCACACACGGGTGGCCGATCCGATGGGCGCCGGCCGGGTGCTGCTCGCCGGCGACTGCGCGCACCTGGTCGCCCCGTTCGGTGCGCGCGGCCTCAACTCCGGGGTGCACGACGCCGAGAACGCGGCCTGGAAGCTGGCGTTCGCCCTCAAAGGCTGGGCCGACCCGCGCCTTGTCGAGACCTACGCCGCCGAGCGGCTGGCCGCCGCCCGCGACAACGCCGAGATCACCGGCGCGACCATGCGCTTCCTGGTCCCCCGCACCCCCCGGGAGCACGCGCACCGGCTGAGCGTGCTGGAGAGCGCGGCCGCCGACCCGCGGGCGGCCTCGCGGGTCGACTCCGGGCGGCTGTTCGAGGCCTTCTACTACACCGAATCGGCGCTGACCACCCCGTGCGCGAGCCGGCCCTTCCCCGGTCGCCCGCCGCGCGGCGAACCCCCGGTGCCCTGTCCGGGCGTGCTCGTGCCCGACGTCCCCCTCAGCCTCGCGGGGCGGCCCGAGATCACCCGGCTGCGCACCCTGGCGCGCGAGGGCGTCACCGTGCTCGCGTCCAGCGCGCGGGGCGCGCGGGCGGCCCGAGCCGCCGCGCAGCGGGCCACACCCGCCCCGGTCAGCGCCCTGGTCCTCGCCGAGGCCGACCCCACGGGCGCGCTGGCCGCCGCACTGGACGCCCGTTCCGGCGAGGTGTGGCTGCTGCGCCCCGACGCCCACATCGCCGCGGTCTGCGACGAGGACGACACGGCGGCCGTCACCGCGGCCGTCGAGACCTGCCTGGGCGGGGCCGCACCCGTCCCCGGGCGGGTTCGGCAACCAGGAGAGGAGCAGGACGGTGGCGTACTACCGGCGAGTGGGTGAGGTACCGCCCACGCGGCACACCCAGCACCGCACGCCCGAGGGCGGGCTGTACTACGAAGAGCTGATGGGCGAGGAGGGGTTCTCGTCGGACTCCTCACTGCTGTACCACCGCAACATCCCGTCGGCGATCGTCGACGCGCGCCCGTGGGAGGTGCCCGACCAGGCGCGCACGCCCAACGCGCCGCTCGTGCCGCGCCATCTCAAGCTGCACGGGCTCTTCGGCGAGGATTGGAAGTCCGCCGACGCGGTGACCGGGCGCCGCCTGGTGCTGGGAAACGACGACGTGCGCATCAGCTACGTCGCGGCCGGGCAGCCCTCCGACCTCTACCGCAACGCCATCGGCGACGAGTGCGTGTACGTGGAGTCGGGCCGTGCCACGGTCGAGACCGTGTTCGGGGCCGTCGAGGCAGGGGAGGGCGACTACGTGGTGCTGCCGCGCGCCACCACGCACCGGTGGGTCCCCGAGGGCGGCGAGCCGCTGCGCGCCTACGCCATCGAGGCCAACAGCCACATCACCCCGCCCAAGCGGTACCTGTCGCGGTTCGGCCAGTTCCTGGAGCATGCGCCCTACTGCGAGCGCGACCTGCGCGGCCCGTCCGAGCCGCTGCTGGCCGAGGGCCGCGACGTCGACGTGCTGATCAAGCACCGCGGCAGCGGCGCCGGCGGCATCGCCGGCACCCGCTACACCTACCCGGCCCACCCCTTCGACGTCGTGGGCTGGGACGGCTGCCTCTACCCGTACGTGTTCAACGTGGCCGACTTCCAGCCCATCACCGGGCGCGTGCACCAGCCGCCGCCCGTCCACCAGGTCTTCGAGGGGCACAACTTCGTCGTCTGCAACTTCGTGCCCCGCAAGGTCGACTACCACCCGCTGTCGATCCCGGTGCCCTACTACCACTCCAACGTCGACTCCGACGAGGTCATGTTCTACTGCGGCGGCGACTACGAGGCCCGCAAGGGCTCGGGCATCGGCCGGGGATCGATCTCGCTGCACCCGGGCGGGCACTCCCACGGGCCCCAGCCCGGCGCCTACGAGGCCAGCGTGGGCGTGCAGGCGTTCGAGGAGCTGGCCGTCATGGTCGACACCTTCCGACCGCTGGATCTGGGCGAGGGCGGCCAGGCCGCCGAGGACCCGGGCTACGCGTGGACGTGGGCCGGCGGCCGGAGGCCGCAATGAGCCCGGGACGCGCACAGGGCGGCGGCCGAGCGGGTGAGGCGGCGGCCGCCGGGGCGGCCAGGGCGGCCGCACCCGCCGGCCCGCCTCCGCTGTATACAGCGCTGCTGGACGACGCCGCGCTGTTCCCGCCGGGCGAGGCACCGATGGCCGAGGCCGTGGGCGCGCACCTGCGCTACCGCCTCGGCCCGCAGGCGCCGCTGACCGGGCCGTTCGTCGTGGCGGCCGGGCGCCTGGCCGAGCTGGGCCGGGCCCTGCGCGAGCACCCGGGCACGCCGCTGGCGGTGTGCGTCACCGTGCCCGAGGGGCCGGGCGGGCTGGGGCCGGCACTGGAGGCGGCCGCGGCGCTGCCCGCGGTCGAGCCGGTCGCGGTCGAGGTCGCCTCCGCTTCGGCCGCCGCCGGCGGCCGAAGCGGCGCCGACGGAGGCGGGGCCGCCGCGGCCGTGGCGCGCGCGGCCGCCGCGCTCGACCGGCACCTGCCCCGGCACGCGACCGGCTACGTCGAGCTGCCGCGCGGCGCCGACCCCCGCCGGTGCTTCGACGCCCTCACGGGGACCGCGCACCGTGCCAAGCTGCGCACCGGCGGCACCCGGGCCGACGCCTTCCCCGGCGAGGACGAGCTTGCCGGTGCGCTGTGCGCCGCCGCGGAGCGTGGCCGGGCACTCAAGTGCACCGCCGGGCTGCACCACGCCGTCCGGCACACCGACCCCCGCACCGGATTCGAGCACCACGGGTTCCTCAACGTGCTGCTGGCAGTGCACGCCGCGCTGCGCAGCGGCGACCGCGCGGAGGCCGCCGGGGTGCTGGCGCTGCGCGACGGTGCGCGCGCGGCGGCAGCGGCGGCCGCGCTCGACGCGCACGAGGCCGGCACCGTCCGCGGCCTGTTCTCCTCGTTCGGTACCTGCAGCGTGTTGGAGCCGCTGGGCGACCTGGTCGCCCTCGGCCTGCTCTCACCCGCGGTACTGGAGTGATCATGCCGCCTCCGCCGGAGTGATCCCCCGCCCGCGCCTCCCCCGCAGCGGGTGCGGCGCGGCCGCCGACCGCACCTTCGACCCGAGAGGACCCCATCCGTGCGCGTTCCCCAGACCTGGCTCGGCGTCGCCCCCGACGACCCCTTCGGCCCGGCCACCCTGCCCTACGGCGTCTTCAGCCCTGCCGACGGCGGCCGCCCCCGCGTCGGCGTGGCCGTCGGCGAGTGGGTGCTCGACCTGGCCGCGGCCGCCCACGCGCTCGACGCGCCCTTCGCCGAGGCCGCCGACGCCCCGGTGCTCAACCCCCTGATGGCCCGGGGGCCCCAGACCTGGCGCGCGGTGCGCTCGACGCTGACGGCGTGGCTGAGCGACCCCGCGTACGAGGAAGCGCTCCGCCCGCACCTGGCCCAACGTTCGGGCGTGCGGCTGCACCTGCCCTTCGAGGTGGGCGACTACGTCGACTTCTACTCATCGGAGCACCACGCGGCCAACCTGGGCCGCATCCTGCGGCCCGGCCAGCCGCCGCTCACCCCCAACTGGAAGCACCTGCCCATCGGCTACCACGGCCGCTCGGGCACCGTGGTGGTCTCGGGCACCGAGATCGTGCGGCCCATGGGCCAGCGCAAGCCGCCGTCCGCTGAGCGGCCGGAGGTCGGGCCGTCGGCGCGGCTGGACGTCGAGGCCGAGGTCGGGTTCGTCGTGGGCGCGCCCGCTCCGCGGGGCGGCCGGGTGCCGGTGTCGGCCTTCGCCGAGCACGTGTTCGGGGTGTTCCTGGTCAACGACTGGTCCGCGCGCGACCTGCAAGCTTGGGAGAACGTTCCGTTGGGGCCGTTCTTGGGCAAGTCCTTCGCCACGTCGGTGTCGCCGTGGGTGGTTCCCCTTGAGGCCCTGGAGGACGCCCGCGTGGCGCCGCCGGAGCGCGACCCCGAGCCCCAGGAGTACCTGCGCGACGCCGCGGGCGAGCCGTGGGGGCTGGACCTGCGGCTGGAGGTGCGGCTCAACGGCCACACCGTCTCGCGCCCGCCGTTCTCGGCCATGTACTGGACGCCGGCCCAGCAGCTCGCGCACCTCACGGTCAACGGCGCATCGCTGCGCACCGGCGACATCTACGCCTCGGGCACGGTCAGTGGCCCGGGGCCCGGCGAGCAGGGGTCACTGATCGAGCTCTCCTTCAACGGCGCCGAGCCGCTGGAGCTGCCCGGCGGCGGCACCCGCGGGTTCCTGGAGGACGGCGACACCGTCTCCATCTCGGCGAGCGCGCCGGGGCCCGGCGGCGCGGTGATCGGGTTCGGCGAGGTCGTCGGGCGTGTGCTGCCCGCGCAGGGCTGAGCGGACAGCACGCGGCCGCGACGCGGCCCGGGCCGGGGCGCACGCGCGAGGCGAGGCGCCCCGGCCCGGGGACGCGGACACGGTATCGGGGGTCGCCCCGGCTGATCCGGGGCGTCCCGGATCAGCTGAGGCGTCCCGATCAGCCGAGGTCGTAGACGCGCACGTAGTCGACCTTCATCTGCTGGGGGAACTGCGTGCTGGCGTCGGGGGCGCCGGGCCAGGAGCCGCCCACGGCCACGTTCAGGATCATGAAGAACGGGTGGTCGTAGACCCACGGGTTGCCGCGGGTGTCGGCGGGGGTGAACGTCTGGTAGGCGTTGCCGTCGACGAACCAGGTGATGCTGTTGGGGCTCCACTCCACGGCGAACGTGTGGAAGGTGTCGGCGAAGGCCCAGCCCTGCGGGTGGTAGTAGGAGCCCGTGATGGGGTTGCCGCCGGAGTAGCCCGGGCCGTGCAGCGAGCCGTGCACGTCGGCGGGCTGGCTGCCGATGTTCTCCATGATGTCGATCTCGCCGCTGTTGGGCCAGCCGACCTGGCCGAGGTCGTTGCCCAGCATCCAGAAGGCCGGCCAGATGCCCTGGCCGATGGGGATCTGGATGCGGGCCTCGAAGCGGCCGTAGGCGTGCTCGAACTTGCCGGCGGTGTTCATCCGGCCCGAGGTGTACTGGCAGTATCCGTAGTGGCACTGGTAGTCGCCCGGGTTGCCCTTGCGGGCGGTGATGACCATGTTGCCGTTGCCGTCGTGGGCGAGGTTGTCGCGCCGGTTGGTGTAGTACTGCAGTTCGCCGTTGCCGCCGCCGTCGCCGTTGACCTCGACGTTCCACTTGCCGCCGTCGGGGGCGGTGCCGGCCGGCCGGTTGAACTCGTCTCTCCAGATGAGCGCGCCGGCGCCGGCGGCCTTGGCGGCGTTTCCTGCGGCGGCGGGCGCGGCCTCGGCGGTGCCGGCGCCGCCGTCGGAGGTGTTCAGGGCGATGAGCCCGGCCGCGGCCGTCGCCGCTGCGCAGGCCACCGCGGCCGCGCTGATCAGCGGACCGCGACGGCGCCGGCTCTTCCGGGGGGTTTCGGTGTTCATTCTTCAGACCGATCCGGACGCCGACCGGCCCGCGCGCGGCAGTGGCCGCAGCGGGGTGACACGGACCGGGGCGCCCTTGTCGACAGGGGGCGTGGGGGCACCCGCTCGTCGGGGGATGACCGACCGGCCGGCCGCGAGGGAGGCGGACGACCGCGGAGCGGGTCTGACGTGCACATCACTGATATGCGCACATCTGTCACCCTATGTAGTTGGCAATGAACTTTACTAAAAACGCGCAAACCCCCGCAAGGGGGTTCGCGCGGCGGCGCCGATCTTGTAGCTAGCGCAAATGGAAATCGTTTTCCTTCACGATAGCTACAAGATCAACGGGATGTGGTGCCCGGTGCCGCCGGGGTTCAGCGCCCCGGGCGCCAGGTGCCCTGCGCGACCTGCGGAACGAAGGAGTCCAGCTTGGCCGCCTCTCCGCGGGCGGTGAGGTCGATGCGGCGGCCCTCCTGCGCCGACAGGTAGGCGGCCATGAGCAGGCGCGTCACCTGCAGTCCGTCGTCCAGTCCCTCGTCGGGCGCACGGCCGTCGAGGAACCGGGTGACCATGTGGCGGTTCTCCTCGGTGTAGCCGTAGGCGCCCGCCTCGTCCGGCAGCACCGGCATCAGCCCGCCCTCGGCGTTCTGCTTCTCCACCAGGTCCTCGCCCTGTCGGCCTGCGACCTCGCGGCTGAGGAAGACCTTCGCCTCGGTGTCGAGGCTGTTGACCTGCATCGCGTACTCCGGCCCCAGCAGCTCGAAGCTCAGCCGCAGACCGGCGCCGACGTAGCTCCACGAGGTGGTGCCCTCGGCCACGACCTCGTCGCCGTCGCCGTTGCGGAACACGATCGTCGAACGGGCGTAGTCCTCCGCGGGGCGGGTGCGGTAGTCCACCTCCGGTCCGTAGCGGCGCATCAGCTCGTCGGCGTAGGCGGGCCGCGACCACTTCAGGCAGGCGATGGTGGCGTCGACGCTCACCGGCGTCAGCCACTCCGACGCCGAAACCCCGGGCGGGGTCAGCAGATAGCGCCCGGCCTCCACGCTGTGGCACATCATGTCGTTCAGGACGCCGCCGCCCTGCTTCTCCCCCTGCCAGAACCAGCCCTTGTGCGGCCCGCTATGCTCCTCTGCGCAGCGGGCGAGATACGGAGAGCCGGCCGCCGCGGCGCCGCGCGACCACACCAGGTCGTGCGCGCGCACCACGCCCGGCGCGAAGACCTGGTTCTCGAGGTATCCGTGCAGCAGCCCCGCCTCCTCGACCAGCCGCTTGACCTCCGCGGCCTCGGCCACGGTGCGGCCCAGCGGCTTCTCCACGGCGATGCCGCGCAGCCGCGCGCGCCCCGAGGCGACCTCCTCGGTGATGGCGCGCACGGTCTCCAGGCGCACGTGGTTGGGGGTGGTCACCCAGACCGCGTCCACGGCCGGGTCGCGCACCATGTCGCGGACGTCGGCATAGGCGGCGGGTGCGCCGACGCGCTGCTCGCGCGCGAGGTCGCAGATCCGGTGCACCGCGGACTCGGTGCGGCCGCAGACAGCGGTCACGTCGGCGTGGCGCACGCCGCGGAACGCGCGGGTGTGGAAGTCGGCGATGAAACCGCTGCCGACGATTCCGACTCCGAGCCGGTCGCTCGCCTGTGCTGTCACGTTGGTCTCTCCAAATCCGTGAATGGGTGCCGCGGGGCGATCGCCGATCACTGCCGCAGCCTCTTCTGCCTGCCGTAGGCGGTCAGGACGATGACGAGCACCACGCCGTAGATGATCTGGCGCGGCGCGTCGCCCCACTCCCCGCCGCCGATCTGCATGATCCGCAGTAGGGAGTCGAGCACGGTCAGCAGGATCGCGCCGATGACGGTGCCCAGGTAGCCGCCGACGCCGCCGACCAGCGCGGTGCCGCCGATGACGGCCGCCGCCACGCTGTTGAGCATGTAGTCGGTGCCCAGGCTGGTGTAGACGTTCTGGGAGTAGCCGAGCAGCAGCAGCCCGCCCACGCCCGCGAACAGCGACGAAAGCACGTAGGCGGAGAACTTCACCGCCGAGGTGTTGACGCCGGAGAGGTAGGCGGTCGTGGGGTTGGCGCCCACCGCGTACAGCCGCCAGCCGTAGGGGCTGCGCCGCAGCAGCCACACGACCAGGACCGACAGCCCCAGCCAGAGCCACAGCACCCCGGGGATCCCGGCGACGGTGTCGCCCGCGACCAGGGTGCGCAGCATCGGCGCCGCGGAGCCCTCGGGCCGCCCGCCGGTGTAGAGCCGGATGAACCCGGTGACCACCGCGATCATGCCCAGCGTCATCACCAGCGGCGGCACGCGGAAGACCAGCACGCCCACCGCGTTGACGACCCCCACGACGCAGCAGGCGCCCAGCGCCAGCAGCACCGCCGTGAGGATGCCGTCGTCGGAGCCGGCCATGAACCGGGAGGCGACGATGGCCGACAGGGTGGCGGTGGCGCCCACGGACAAGTCGATGCCCTCGCCGCCGGCGATGATCACCAGCGTCTGGCCGATCGCGATCACGCCGAGGAACGATGCGACGGTCAGGAGCGTGACGAACTGGCCCCAGCTCGCGAACGCGGGTGAGACCAGGGCCGCGGCCACCCACAGCAGTACGGCCACCGAGCCCGAGATCACCACGGGGTCGCGCGCCAGGCGGAGCAGGAGCGGCGTCCGCGCCGGGGCGGGCGCCTGCTCGGGAGCGCCGGGCGCCCCGGGGGCTCCCGGCCGGGCGGTATCGACGTTCATCGCGTCCCTGCCTTTCCGCGCGTGAAGGCCGGCCGCCGCGCGCCGCCGCCGGCCGTCAGCAGCCCGGCCAGCGCGATGGCGGCGATGATGATGCACCCGTAGACGAACTCGCGGGCATCCGTGGGCACCCCGGCGAAGAACACCAGGCTCTGGATCAGCGACAGCACGATCGCCCCCACCAGGGCGCCGCCGACCCCGCCGGAGCCTCCTTTGAGCCGGGTGCCGCCGATGACCAGCGCCGCGATCGACCCCAGGGTCAGTTCGGTGCCAAGCGTCGGGTCGCCGGCGCCGGAGTCCGCCAGCAGAGCGACGCCGGCCAGCGCGGCCACCGTGCCGCCCGCGACGTAGGAGAAGACGCGCACCGAGGAGACCGGGACGGCGGAGGTGTAGGCGGCGTCGGCGTTGCCGCCCACCGCGTAGAGGTACTGGCCGAACCGGTGCTGCCGCAGCAGCCGCCAGGCCAGCCACAGTGCCAGCAGCAGCACGGCGGGGATCGGGATGTACAGCGCCAGAACCATGCCGAACACCTGGGTGAGCGCGGGCGATGCGGTGCCGCCCGGTTGCGGCAGCACGAGCAGCGCCAGGCCGCCGAAGACCGAACTGGTGGCGAAGGTCGCCACGATCGGCTGCAGCCGGAGACCGGCCACCACCAGGCCGTTGACGAGTCCGCACGCGGCGCCGGTGGCCAGACCCGCGGCCAATGCCAGCGGCAGCCGGGAGTTGTCGCCGTCCATCAGCACCACCGACACCGCCGACGCGAGCGTCACGATCGTGCCGATGGACAGGTCGATCCCGCCGCCCAGCACGATGATGGTCTGCGCCGCGGCGATGGTGGCCACCGGCAGGAACGTCGCGAAGCTCGCGCTGAGCGAGTAGGGGGAGAAGAAGGCGGGCTGGAGCGCAACCGAGGCTGCGAGGGTGATGGCCAGCAGCGCCGCGACGGCCAGCGTCGGCATGCGCGCCGACGCCGCCGACCGCGCCACCTGGGCCAGCGACCCGGGTACGGCCGACGCCGGCCCGGCGCCGGGGGAGCGGGTTGGTGTGGGCGTACTCATCGCCTTCCTCGGTGTGGGAGCGGCGGCTTGCGGCGCGGCTCGGGAGCCGCGCAGGCGGGCTCGGCGGCGGTGCGGGTGGGCTCGGCGGCCGTGCGGGCGGCGGGGCGCCGCGCCGCCGACGCGGTCACGCGCCGTCTCCGTTGTCGGCGGCCTCTCGGGCCGACGCGCCGGGGCGGGCCCGGGCGCCACCGGTGTCCCGGCCCGGCCGGGCGCCCGCGGCCTGCGCCCCCGTCGCGGTACCGGCCGCAGAGGTGCCGTTGGCTTCGGTGACGTGCATGGCGCTGGCGATCAGGGTGTCCTCGGTGAGGCGCCCGCCGGCGACCTCGTCCACGACGCGGCCCTCGAACAGCACCAGCACCCGGTCGCAGACCTCGACCAGCTCGCGGTCGTCGCTGGAGCCCAGCACCACTGCCGCGCCGGCCGCCGCCAACTCCGCGACCACGGCGAACATCTCCGCCTTCGCGCCCACGTCGATGCCCTTGGCGGGGTCGTCCATCAGCACGACCCGGGGGTCGGTGGGGAACCACTTGCCCACGACGATCTTCTGCTGGTTGCCGCCCGACAGCGTCGAGACCGGGTCGTCCAGCGAGCCGTAGCGGGTGCCGATGCGCTCGGCCACGGAGCGCGCCTCGGCGGCTTCGCGGCGCTTGGACAGCGCCACGCCCAGCGCGGCCCGCCGGCCCACCGAGGGCAGCGCGAAGTTCTCCAGGATCGGGCGGCCCAATGCGAGCCCCTGCCCGCCGCGGTTGCCGGGCACGTAGGCGAAGCCGGACCGCACCGCCTGCTTGGGCGAACGCGGGTGAACGGAGCGCCCGCCGAGCCGCACCGTGCCGCCGGAGCGCCGGCGAGCACCGAACAGGGCGGCCAGCAGTTCCGACTGCCCCTGTCCCTGCAGCCCGCCCAGCCCCAGCACCTCGCCCGGCTCGACCTGGAAGGAAATGCGGTCGAGCCGGTCGCCGGAGAGGTCGACGACCTCCAGCAGCGGCTCGGCTTCGGCGGTGCCGGAAGCAGCGGCGCCTGCGGCGCCGCCGTCCCCCGGACCGCCGGTCGCCGGTCCGCCGTCCCCCGGACCGCCGGTCGCCGAACCGACGGCGCCGGCCGCCGCACCGCCCGGGTGCGCGGCCGCCGGCGCCGAGTCTTCCGACATCAGCTCCACCAGTTCGGCCTCGGCGGTCTCGCCGACCGCGACCGTGGTGACGGCGCGGCCGTTGCGCATGATCGTCGCGCGGTCGCAGACCGCCCGGATCTCGGCCAGCCGGTGTGTGATGAAGAGGATGAGCACGCCGCGCTCGCGCAGCTCCGCGACCACATCGAAGAGTACGTGCACCTGGGCGCGGCGCAGCGAGGCGGTCGCCTCGTCCAGCACGAGCACGCGCGGCTCGCGCACCAGCGCCTTGCAGATCTCCACGACCTGGCGCTCGCCGGGGTCGAGGTCGGCGACCCTCTCCTCAGCGGGCACCCGGCCGCCGAACGCCGGGGCGAAGCGCTCCAGCCACGGCCGTGCGCGCGCCCGGGCCGCGCGGCGGTCGCGCAGTCCGAACCGGGTCGGCTCGACGCCCAGCACCAGGTTGTCCAGGACCGTGAAATCCTCGATCAGCGACAGTTCCTGATAGACGGCAGCGACCCCGGCGGCCAGCGTGTCGCGCGGGCCGCGCGGGCGCAGTCGGCGCTCCTCCAGCACCACATCGCCCGCGTCGGGCCGCACCACGCCCGTCAGCACCTTCAGCAGCGTCGACTTGCCCGACCCGTTGGGACCGAGCACGGCGTGCACACTGCCCGCCTCGGCCCCGAAGTCGGCGCCGGCCAGGGCGGTGACGCCCCCGTAGCGCTTGCGCACGCCGCTCATCCGCAGAAGCGGCGGCGTGTCCACAGCTGTCGTGCCCACAGCTCTCTCCCTGCTCCGCCCGACCGGAGCCGGGGCGCGGGTACACCCGGCCCCGGCGCCCGGGTCACTTGAAGTAGCTGTCCGCCTTCTCGGCGCTGATGCTGTGGTCGACGGCGTAGGCGTCCGGCTCGTCCTCCACCTCGGCGAAGCGCTCGTCGAAGTTCTCGTCGGTCACGGTCTCGGGGATCGGCAGGTAGATCGTGTTGCCGTCCTCGATCGCGCCGTCCGCGAACTCCTCGCCCTGCAGCATCCGCACGACCACGTGCAGCGCCGACACCGACACCGACGGAGGGTTCGGCACGCCGATGCTGGAGAAGTCCCCGTCGGACTCGCGCAGCTTGTTCCACTCCTTCATGTAGCCCACGCGGGCCTCGCCGGTGATGGCGACCTCGTCCTCCAGGCCCTCGGCCTGCAGCGCCTGCATGGCGCCCAGAGCCATGCCGTCCTGGACGAAGACGCCGTCGACGTCCGGGTTGCTGGCCAGCAGGTCGCGGGTGACGGTCTGGCCCTTGCTCTGGTCCCATTCGGCGAAGTCGTTGGCCGCGACCTCCACGCCGGCCTCGTCGAACACCTTCTGGGCGCCGGACCAGCGGGCCTCGTTGGCCGGGTGGCCGTCGATGCCGTTGACCGCGATGACGCGGCCGCCGTCGCCGACCTCCCCGGCCAGCCACTCGGCCGAGATCGAGGCCCACTCGGCCTGGTCGATGACCACGTTGGTGACGTGCTCGGACTCCACCGCCTGGTCGATCGCCACGATCTCGATGCCCTGGTCGGCAGCCTCGGCGAAGACCTGGTCGAGAGCGGTGGGGGAGTTGGGGTTCACGATGATCGCGTCCACGTCGGAGCGGATCAGGTTGCGGATCTGCTGGATCTGGCCGTTGACGTCGACATCGGCGCTTTCGACGACGAGTTCGTCGACGACCCCGTCGGACTTGTAGTCGGCGAAGGAGTCCTCCAGGACGGAGAGCATCTGCTCCCGCCACTCGCTGCCGATGAAGCCGTTGCTGACGCCGATGGTGAAGGGGCCCTCGGACTCCCCGCCGCCGTCGTCGGTTGCTTGCGGGTTGCTGCACGCGGTCGCGGCGAGGACGATGCCCGCCGCGGCGAGCGCGCCGAGGGCGCGGGGGCCGAAGCGCCGGCGCGGATTCCAACCCATGGTGGGCCTCCAGGTACCTGAGAAGGGGGATCGGTGGGTCAGTGGATGGGGGATTGGGCGATGGGAGTGGGGGTGGGGGACTGGGGAACGGGGACGGGGGCGGAAGCGGCGAGGAGCCGGGGTCGGGGTCGGGGTGCGCGGGGACGAGCGGCTAGGGCGCCGCCGCCGTGGCGCCGGCCGCCTGCGCGGCTGCCAGGGAGCGGTCGATCTGCTCGGGGGCGAGGACGTGGTCGATGGCCAGGCGGCCGGCACCCAGTGCGCCGCCCGCCTCGCGGGTGCCGGTGGGAATGACCGTGAGCCGGTGGGTCGCCAGCGGCAGCGACCGCTGGTAGATGACCTCGCGGACGCCCGCCAGGAGGGGCTCGTGCGCCGCGGCGAGCACGCCGCCCACCACGATGGCCTCGGGGTTGAAGAAGTTGACGAGCCCTGCGAGCACGTCGCCGATTGCGCGTCCGGCCTCGCGCACCAGGCGTACGGCCAGCGGGTCGCCGCTGCTGACCAGTTCGACGACCGCGCGGCCGTCGGCCGCCGTCACGCCCGCCTCGCTCAGCCGGGCGGCGAGCGCGGCCCCTCCGGCCACCGCCTCCAGGCAGCCGGAGTTGCCGCAGCGGCAATGGGCGTCGTCGGCGCCGGGTACCCGGATGTGTCCGATGTCGCCCGCGCTGCCCTGGGCGCCGCGGTGCAGTCGGCCGCCCGCGATGATGCCGCACCCGATGCCGGTGCCGACCTTCACGAAGAGCAGGTGGTCCGCACCGGTTCCGCCGTGGCGGACCTCGCCGAGCGCGAGCGCGTTGACGTCGTTGTCCACGAGCACTTCCAGCTGGTAGCGCGAGGTGAAGTACTCGGGTACGGGGTACTCGTGCCAGCCGGGCATGATCGGTGGATTGACGGGCCGCCCGGTGGCGAATTCGACGGGACCCGGCACGCCGATTCCGATGGCCTTGACCGCCGCCAGGGGGCGCCCCGCCTCGGCGATCAGCTCGTGCATCCGGGCGTCGATATGGCTCAGCACGTGTTCGGGTCCCTCTGCTATGTGCAGCGGGGCTTCGGTGTCGGCCAGCACCGCGCCGCCGATGTCCATCAGCGCGACACGGCAGTGCGTAGCGCCGAGGTCGACGCCGAGGACGCAGTTGGACGCGGTGTTCAGCCGGAGTACCCGGGGCGGCCGCCCTCCGGTGGAGGCGCCGCTCTCGCGCTCCTCGACGATCCCGTGGGCGATGAGCGTGTCGACGCGCTGTGCCACCGTCGACCGCGCCATCCCGGTCAGCCTGGCCAGCTCGGCCCGGGTGCCGGCGTCCCCTCGGCTGATGATCCCGAGGACGTCGCCCGGAGAGTTCACGGGGTCTCCGTTCTCCTGATAGAGCCCGCCGCGCGCGATGCGCCGCCGGAAAGTCGAAGGGTCGAGGGTCGGGGGATGTCGAGGGCGGTCGGGAGGTTCGGATGCGGCCACCGGCCCGGCTCCGAGCAAATGGAGACAGGTTGTGACCCAGGACACGAACGTACGCATGCTTATGTCGCGCGTCAATACCTCTTCTGACGAAAATCGTTAGAAGTTCCGCAGAATCAGCCATGCGGTAGGCAGAAGGAGGGCGGGGGCGGACACGCCGGCGTGAGGGAGCGGGTGCCGCGGCTGTGTCGGTCTCGTGCGCCTTGTCCGGGGAAGGTGAAATTCATTGGCTTTGCTACAAAGGGCATCTTATCGACCTCATGGGGTAATTGTCCCTGGCGGCGGCCCTAGGCATCCGGTCACGGCCGGTAGGTGCATCTCTGTTGCGGCACGCCCAATCGGAGGGCTGCTGCGGGCCGCCGATCCGACTGCACGAGGAGCTGTTCGCATGGATCTCTGGCGTACGACTACTGCGACCACTGCCGGGCTCACCCTGGGAGTCGCGCTCGTCATGGCGGCACCGGGCATCGCATCCGCGGAAGATCCCGTGCCTCCACCGCCGCCGGACATGGACTGTCCTGATGTCGAGGAGGACAGCTTCCAGGTGAGCGAGGGCGATCCGCACCGCTTCGACGCCGATGGCGACGGCATCGGCTGCGAGGACGACGAAGGGGGCGGCGACGGGGACACCGGCGGTGGCGGTGCCGACAACGCCGACTCGACCTCCGACTCCGGTTCCGACAACGGCGGCGCCGGGACCGGTGGCGGCGGCAGTGAATCCGGCGGCGGCATGCCCGCGGGCGGTGTCGACACCGGTGGTGGCGCGGGCTCCGGCGGAGACACGGCAGGGGTGCTGACCGCAGCGGCGGCGGCACTGCTCGCCGGCGGCGCCTTCGTGTTCAACCGGCGGCGCCCGGTCGGCGCGCGTGGCTCGCGCCGGTGAGTGAACGCCGCATCCGCCTGACGGGTCCGTGCGTGTCAGCGCGAGCCCTGGCGGCATTGGGGGTGGCCGCGCTGCTCATCGGCGCGGTCACTCTCGACACCGAAGCCGGCCTGCCCGGCCCGGTGCCCGAACCGCCGCCTTCCGCGGGGAGGCACGGGCCGCCCATGGACCGGGCGAAGCCGGTGTCGCTGGCGGTGCCGGCGTTGGAGCTGCATACCCGCAGCCTCGTCCGGCTGGGGCTGACGGACACCGACCGGCTTGAGGCTCCCGGCCCCTGGCAGGCCGTCGGGTGGTGGTCGGGCGGAGCGGCTCCCGGTGAGAAGGGCGCGGCGGTGCTTGCCGGACACGTGGATTCCCGAACCGGCCCGGCGGTCTTCTTCGGTCTCGACCGGCTGGAGCGCGGGCACCGTATCCGCGTCGGGCGCGCCGACGGCACGACCGCGCGCTTCGCGGTGGAACGGGTTTCCCTGCACGCTAAGGACGACTTCCCCACCCGGCGCGTGTACGAGGCCGAACCGGGGCGGGCGGAGTTGCGGCTGATCACGTGCGGCGGCGCGTTCGACGCCGCAAGCGGTCGCTACACGGCCAACACGGTCGTTTACGCCCGTCTCGTGGGCTGACGGCGGCGGTGGGCGGGGCCTCAGGCGGTGGGGTCGGGGGGCCAGGGCGCCAGGGGCGGGAGCCGCGAGGCGGATGTTTCCAAGTCGCCGTCGGTGCGGCGGCCGGCCATCCAGGCCGCGAGGTCGCGGAGCGCGCCCGCAACCTCGACCGCAGTCCCCGCGCCCATGGTTGTACTGAAACCGGTGTCGGTCGCCCGGAGGGTGAGCCGCAGCCCCGGGGGCGTCCGCGGGGCGAGGAAGTCCAGGGCATGCAGCGCGAAGGGCAGCGGCCAGTGGCGGGGCCGGTAGCCGGCGGCGAGGTCGACCGCGTGGATCTCCGCCTCCCGCCAGCGCGCCAGGGCGGTGTCCAGCACCGTTGCGTTGCGGAACCGGACAGGGCGGTGCCAGTCGTCGGCGCTCATCCGCGCCCAGACGTCCTCCAGGTCCCGCTGGGCCGAGTCGAGGTCGCCGCGCAGGAGCGGCAGTGGGCGGTGGGCGCCGTGTTCGAGGGCGAGGTCGCGTCCCTGCTGCCCTCCGTCGTACATGTCGACGAGCCGTCCTTCGAGCGCACAGCGGGCCTGCCGCTCGAAGGCGCGGGCGTTGTCCGCCAGGTGCTGGAGCACGTGCCCGCGGGACCACCCGGGCAGCTCCGCCGGCGCAGCTGCGGGCGCGTCTTCCCCCTCCCAGCGGTCGAGCAGGTCCAGCACGCGGGCGTGCGCCGCGGCGACCCGCCGGGTCAGCTCCCGGGGAAACGTCGGTGATCCGGACACCGGGGCAGCCTACGCCCCGCCCGGCCCGCCCAGCACGACGCCGGCGCGGGCATCGGGCCGCAGCCGGCCGGGGCGCCTACGGTCTCACGCGTTGCGGCAGGTGGAAGGCCGCGGTGGTTCCGGGGGACCACAGGACCGAGGCCGGCGGTGCCGGCGGGTGGGTGATCCCGGCGGCGGGGAGGAGGTCGCCGCGGTAGGAGCGGAGTTCGGCGCGGTGAAGGGACCAGGGCGGGTGGGATACGGGGAGCCAGACGGTCCTGCCCCGGCGGGCGGTGTGCAGGCCCCAGCGGGCGGTGAGGAAGACCTCCAGCCGGGAGGGCTCGGGGATCGGGCCGCCGACGGCGACGTGCCAGCGGGCGGACGCGGCCGGGCAGGGCCAGCGGCGGCGGACGGCGCCGGCCGAGCCCGCGGGGCCGTAACGCAGGGACACGTCGGACCACATGTAGGGCACCCCGGTCAGGCCGCGGGCGGCGAGGACGCTCGGCAGCGCGTCGGCGTCCATGGTCAGGAACACCACGCCGCGGCGCCCCTGCGGGTCCACGGAGTACAGCCGCACGTTGACCTCGTCGAACCCGCCGGTCGGCAGGGTGCCCAGGGCCCGCGGCGCGGTCACGCGGAATGCCACCAGCCCGACGTAGGTGCGTCCCGCAATCGTGTCGGGGCGCGTGCCGGCCGGCAGGAGGCGCCGAACGGCGCGGATATCGGCCGCCCAGTGCACGAACACCACGTCGCGCCAGTGCTGGGTCAGCGGGGCGGGCCCGGCTCGCGCCCGCGCGCGGGCCGACGGCGGCGCGTCGTCGGGCTGTTCTCGCGGACCCTGCTGCACGGCCCACCTTCCAGCGGATTGGGGCGCGGCGCCCGTCCGTCACCGCCGCGCCTCCGCCAGGACCTTCTCGGCATCGCCGTCGAAGGTCCAGCGGGACAGCAGCATACACACACCGCCCAGCAGTTTGGGCACGGTGAGGATGAGGAAGGCGGTGCGCAGCGAGCCCGACGCGTCGGAGGCGACGCCCACCGCCAGCGGGCCGATCGCGGCGCCCAGGGTGAGCAGGAAGTTCAGCGCCGCGAAGCCGAGCCCGCGCGAGTGGGCGCCCACGACGTCGGCGACCGAGGCCATGACGCAGGGGATGGCCAGGGCTCCGAGGAACGACGAGAGCAGCAGCAGCCCGGCGAAGAGCGCCAGCGAATCGGTCAGCAGGGCCCCCGCCAGTGTCGGCGCGCCCAGGAGGGTGCCCGCAGCGGCGACGGTCACGCGGCCGCCCCGCACCGCCTCGTGCGCCCTGCGGCCCAGCCACGCACCGGCCAGGGTGCCGGCGACGACGCCGACCACTGAGGATCCGCCGGAGAGCGGGCCCGCGACCGCGGTGCCCACGTCGAAGGCGCGGGTGATGTAGGTGGTCATCCAGTAGGCCGTGCCCAGCAGCCCGGACGTCAGCAGCATCAGTCCCACCGACAGCAGGACCAGCGTCGGCACGGCCGCCACCTGGCGCAGTTGCCGACCGAAGGGCGGCGCGGTGGCGGTCGGCTCCGCCTGCGCCGCTCCGGCGCACTCCCCGTCGGCGGTGCCCCCGGCCGCGGTGGATTCCGGGGCCTCGCGGGCGCCGCCGCGGGCGATCACGGTGTCGAGCCGGCCGCGCGCGGGCTCGGCCAGCCGCCGGCAGACGAGTGCGACTGCGATGCCCGGCACCGCCATGATCAGGAACGTGGCCCGCCAGCCGACCAGTTCGCCCAGGACTCCCGCGAAGACCGTGCCGATGCCGCCGAGGTAGGTCGTCATACGCGTCCACCCGTACACCTTCGGGCGGCTGGCGGGCGGATAGTAGTCGGCAAGCAGGCTGTTGGCGGCGGGGTTGTCCACCTGCTCGGCGCCGGCCAGCAGCACCCGCATCGCGTAGAAGACGGCGAATCCCAGCGCCAGCCCGGAGCCCACCGTGGCCAGAGCCCAACACAGGACCACGACCGCGATGATCCGGGTGCGCGTGTAGCGGTCGGTGAGGTAGCCGGCGGGGATCGCCACCAGCGCCGACGCGAGGGCGGCGGCGGTGGGGATGCTGCCGCCGACGGTGTCGCTGAACCCCCACTCCGCCTGGATCAGCGGCAGCGTGCCCTGGAGCAGCGCCGCCTCGACCCGATCCACCAGCCCCACGAGGAACAGGACCACCAGCGGTGCCCAGCCGTGGGGGGCGGCGTCGGTTGCGCTGACGGCGCCGCCGCGCGGTTCGCCCAGCCTGCGCCGCGTGCCCGACGGTTTGCTCTCCCGGGTGCTCGGTCGAGTGCGCGGGGAGGAGGCCATGGCATCCCATTCTTAGAACCGAGTTCTAGTAATGCGTTTTAGAGTGCCATGGGTCATATACGCGCGCCACCCCCGTTATGTTTTTGGTGGCCCTGCAACAGGGCCACCGGCCTCTGGGCCCGGCATGACTGTGTCCCCCTGTCGAACCCATGACCCGGGGGGTGGTGTCACCGGGCCCGAGAGGTGCCGTCGGAGA
>NZ_JAVREK010000033.1:0-47235 GCF_031845375.1 Streptomonospora wellingtoniae | reverse complement strand
GGGGGGGGGGGGGGGGGGGGGGGGGGGCGGGGGGCCGGGGCGCCTGCGCCGGCGAGGTAGGCGGCGAGCGCTTCGGTCTGCGACGAGTCGGCCCAGCCGGTGCGGCCCCACACGAAGGACCAGCCGCCGCGGATGTCCTGGACCAGGACGACGGGGATGGTGCGGTCCTGGTGGCGGACGTAGAGGACCGGGTGGGCGGTGTGGGAGAGGGCGACGACGGCGGTGCCGCCGTAGGCGCGGATGGCGGTGGCGAGGCGGCTGAGGTGGTGGGGGCGGGAAGTGTTGCTTTGGGTGGGTGGTTGGTGTCTGTGGGTGATCGTTGTGGGCATGGGGGAACCTCCGACATAGCTATCCCTAAGCTGCCAACCTTGGACTTGACTGCTTGGCGTCCATGGTGATCTAGGTAACCTAAGAACGTCAAGGATATATTTAGATAATGCAAAACTCGACGGAGGATCGCTAGGATGCCAGGCATGCAGCAGCCCCACAGCCCGAGCATCAGGCGCCGGCGCCTCAGCGCCAGGTTGCGTAGCTACCGGGAAGCGACCGGCAAGACGACTGGGCAGGTGGCAAGCGACCTCGGCTGGCAGCAGACGAAGGTCTCCCGGATCGAGACGGGGATGAAGAAGACGGTCCAGCCCGACGAGTTGGACGCCCTGCTGGACTTCTACGACGAGAAGAGTCCCGACGTCCGTGCCGAGCTCCATGAATGTGCTCGAATGGCCAAGCAGCGCGGCTGGTGGTCGCGGTACAGGAACGTGCTCGTCGAGGCCCTGCCGGACTTCGAGACCGAAGCATCGGTAATCAGGGCCTACGAGTGCCAGGTAGTCCCCGGACTTCTCCAGACCGCCGAGTACGCTGAGGCGATCTTCCGCGCCAACCTGGTGCGCAGCGACGAGGAGATCCAAGAGAGGGTGGCCGCTCGCCTCAAACGCCAGGAGATCCTGAACCGTGTCGATCCCCCGACCTGCTGGGTGATCCTCGATGAGGCTGCACTACGGCGAACTATCGGCTCGCGCGATGTGATGAGAGTGCAGCTGCGTCATCTCACCCACATGGCGGCGCGGCACAACGTCAACATCTACGTACTGCCGTACTCAGCGGGGGCTCACCCCGCGACGGTCGGCAGCTTCGTCATCATGGACTTCCCCAACCCCCTGGAAACCAGCATTGGGTATGTCGAGACTCCGACATCTAGTGTGTACGCAGAGGAAGCGGACGAAGTCGCTGAACTCAACTCGATCTTTGGTGGGGCGCAGGGCTCGTCGTTGAGTCCAGCGCAGTCCCTCGAGTTCATAACCGACATCATCAAAACCCTAGAAGAGTGAGACAGTGCCTGAGCAGAGAACGTGGCGGAAGAGCAGCTACAGCGGGGTTAACAACAACTGCGTTGAAGTCGCCGACCTCCCCGATGCCACCGCTGTGCGCGACTCCAAGCAGCCCGACGCCGCAGCCCTCGCGTTCCCGGTCGCTGAGTGGCGGGCCTTCCTCGCCGGCGTCGACCGAGACGAGTTCGAGGGCTGACGCACGACGGCCGCACCGCCGATCGGTCGGCGGTGCGGCCGTTGCATGTCCGGGGCAGGATCAGTCGCGCGCGGGGTGGCGCGGGCCTTCACCAGGTGGCGGGTTCAAGACGGTCTTGTAGGGCTCGCCGGTCTCGGTGGCCTTCGCCATCGCGTCGTAGATTTCCAGGATCGTTTCCTTGGTGCGGTAGGAGCCGTGCGCCTTGAGATCCCTCTCCTTAACGACCGGGAACGTATCCATGATGTGCGCCACCTCCCACCGCTCGGTCCCGTAAAGGTGGAAGAATGCTGCGTCCAATTCACAGCGAATCATGAAGCGTCGGTCCACATCCCATACATAGGGTTTACCTGAGTCGCCTAGGTCGACGGCGAAAGGCTTCATGTCCCAAGCGTTGTAGGTGAGCTCGATAACGCGAATCGCCACCCAATCCGACAGCACCATCCTGCTATTGAACGGGCATTCCTGATCCAACCCACCCGGAGGGATTACGGGAAGTTGATACGCCGTGAAAAATTTGAGATGCGTGCCTCCCGACTTCTGACGCGCCACATAATCTAAGACGAAACTAGAAAGGTTTGCATCCAATCCAGCTGGCGCCTCGTGGTTGGGTAGCATGAGTAAAGTTCCATCAGGCGTCGCCGTTCGAGGGAACGCAGCACATATCATAGTTCGCTCGTCTGTCGTGCGGCAGATATCCCGCCATCCGAGTAGCCACTCGCGATCCCACCCATTAAGGCTGAGCTGATTGGTTACCCCTGAAAAGAAGGTAGGATTACCCTTTCGGTCCTGCTTTCCCTCGTCGCCGACCGACCACCAGGAGTCGGGCAGGCGCCCGGCCTCGATCGGGTCGGCGGGCCTTGTTGGAGCATCTCCTGGATCGCCGCCTCGCAGCGCTTTCGCCCTTCCTCACCCTGGGCACCCGTGGCCTCGGCCAGGGCGCGGGAGGCTTCGGGCAGCGTGGTCGGAGGGCTGCGCACCAGGCGCGGCGGTGCTCCGGGGTGCTCGGCGGGTTCTTCCGCCAGGCCGAAGGTGGACTCGATCCAGCAGGCCAGCGGGTCGGACGCCAGTTCGGAATAGCCGTGCGCGGTGGTGGTCGGCGCCAATGCGGCATCCACCGCCCCGCGCAGCTCGGCGGTCGAGGGGAAGGATGTGTCGGTGTTGCGGCGCAGGGTCTCGCCGATGACCCGTTCGGGCTTGACGTGGGTGCCGAAGAGCCGGGAGGCGACACCGGCCACGCTGCGTTGGGCCTCGGCGAAGGTGCGGCTGGAGGCCATGGTGGCCGAGGTACCGATGAACTGCAGCTCCGGTGCGTTGCAGGCGTCGCGCAGCCGGCGCACGAGCAGGGCGACGTCGGCGCCCTGGCGGCCGCGGTAGGTGTGCAGTTCGTCCAGGACGAGGAAGCTCAGCCCTTGGGCGGCGCCGCGCAGCTGGCCGCGCTCGTGGGGGCGGGTGAGCAGGTACTCCAGCATCACGTAGTTGGTCAGCAGGATGTCGGGCGGGCGCTTGAACACCTGGTCGCGCTGCTCCTGGTCCTCCTGGCCGGTGTAGCTCGCGAAGCGCACCTTCTGCCCGCTGCGGGACAGGCCCCAGGTGAGGTACTTGGTCAGCTCGTGGTGCTGGCTGTTGGCCAGGGCGTTCATGGGGTAGACGACGATCGCCTTGATCTGTCCCGGGCGGGGGTGGCGCAGCACCCGGTCGACGATCGGCAGGATGTAGGCCAGGCTCTTGCCGGAGCCGGTGCCGGTGGTCAGCACATAGCTGTCGCGGGTGTTGGCGGCCTCCAGCGCCTCGCGCTGGTGGCGGTGCAGCGTCAGCGACCGCTCGCCGGGGTCCTCCGCGTGCTTCTTGTCGCGGAAGAAGCGCTCGCACTCGGGGCGCAGCACGCCTTCGGCGGCGAGTTCGCCGACGGTTCCGCCCGACTCGAACCCGGGATTGAGGGAGAGCCATGGGTCGGGCCAGCGGACCTTGTTGTCCTCTTCCTGCTTGAGGTAGTCGGCGATTCGCTGATCGCGGACTTTCACCAGCGAACTCGTGTACTCGCTGTAGTCCTTGATCAGTTCTTTGTGAACAGAGAAGACGTCCATTCGCCACCCACGCCCTATGTGCGGAGTTCCCGCGCGTTCTCGCGTCGGCGGGGGCAGCCCGGCTGCCCCCGCGCCCCATAGGTAGCACAGCGTGAGCAAGGAACGGAACGGAAAGGTCGAATCGCCACAACGGCCGGGAACGGCCACTGGGGATCCCCCGAGGTCCCGGTTCGGCCCTCCGATTGGCACCGGATTCCTCTGAGGCGGAGACCTCGGTTTGTTGCATGCGGAGCACCCTCTTGCCCGAACTGGTCGTCCTCACGCGGGCCAAAGGGGCGCCCGGCCGCTCGGCGGCGCCTCGCCCCCGGCCGGGAACGGAGCCCGGTAGGCGGCCAGCGCCGCGCGGGTGTCCTCGGCGATCAGGTCGGCGTTGATGCGGGCCCCCGCCGCCGCACCGGCGGCCGCGGCCGCGCCGACCTGGGCGGAGAGGTCGGTGGTGTTGCCCGCCACCCAGACGCCCTCCACCTCGGTGCGGCCGTCGGGCTCGGCCGGGATGTGCTCGCCGACGCCCATGGGGTGCTCGACCGGGTGCAGGCCCAGCCCCGCGAGGAACCCGGCGCGCGCCCGCATGCGCGGTGCCACCGCGACCGCCTCGCGGGCCACCATGGTTCCGTCGGCCAGCCGCAGTCCCGCGATGCGGTCGTCGGCGGCCTCGACGGCCGCGACCTCGCCCTCGACCACGCGGATTCCCCGCGCCGCCAGCTCCTCGGCCTGCTCGCCGGAGGGCGCGGGCCGTCCGTCGGTCAGCAGCACCACGCTGGCGCTCAGTTGGCGGAACAGGTGCGCCTGGTGCACGGCCATGGGCATGGGCCCGGTGGCCAGGACGCCGATGGCGCGGTCGCGCACCTCCCAGCCGTGGCAGTAGGGGCAGTGCACGACGTCGCGGCCCCAGCGCTCGGCCAGGCCCGGGATGTCGGGAAGCTCGTCGATGAGCCCTGCGGCCACCAGGATCCGGCGCGCCCGCACCGCGCGGCCGTCGGCGAGGCCCACGGTGAAGCCGTCCCCGTCCCCGTCACGCCGGGCGCCGACGACCTCGCCCTCGACCGCGTGCCCGCCGTAGTGGCGCACCTCGGCGCGCCCGCGCTCCAGCAGTTCGCCCGGCGCCATCCCGTCGCGGGCAAGCAGCCCGTGCACGCCCTCGGCCGGGGCGTTGCGGGGTGCGCCGGCGTCGATCACGGCCACCGTCCGGCGCGACCGCGCCAGCATCAGCGCCCCGTTCAGGCCCGCCGCGCCGCCCCCGACGACCACCACGTCGTAGCCGTCCTCCAGTCGGTCTCCCATGCGGATCACCTCCTACGACGAGCATGCGCCCGCATCCGCACGCGCGGCAAACATGTTTGCCGATATGGCAAACTGGGTCGTGTGAGCGAGGACGTGGACCAGACGATGGAGGCGGTCGGCCCCCGCCTGCGCGCACTGCGGCGCCGGCGCGAGACCACGCTGGCCGAGCTGGCGGCGGCCACCGGCATATCGGTGAGCACCCTGTCGCGGCTGGAGTCGGGGGCCCGGCGGCCCACCCTGGAGCTGCTGCTGCCGCTGGCCAAGGCGCACGGGGTCACCCTCGACGAACTCGTCGACGCCCCGCCCACCGGCGACCCCCGCATCCACATGCGGCCTGTGACCCGCTCCGGCATGACGATGCTGCCGCTGACGCGCCGCTCCGGCGGCATCCAGGCCTACAAACTGATCATCCCCGGCGGCGCGAAGCCCTCCACACCCGATCCGCAGACCCACGAGGGCTACGAGTGGATGTACGTGCTCAACGGGCGGCTGCGGGTCGTGCTGGGCGAGCACGACCTGGTGCTCTCGCCCGGCGAGGCCGCCGAGTTCGACACCCGTGTGCCGCACTGGTTCGGCGCCGCGGACACCGGTCCGGCGGAGATCCTCAGCCTCTTCGGCCGCCAGGGCGAGCGCGCCCACCTGCGCGCCCGCCCCCGCGCCGCAGAGGACGACGACGGCGGAGAGGGCTCCGGCGATCCTCCCGCTCAGAGGCCCTGAGGGGCTTCTCCTCCACGCCCGTCGCCGCTGGCAGGGCCCGCGGAGAGGCCCTTGCCGAGCAGCAGAACCGCGACCAGGGCCGTCGCGGCCGCTCCGGCGATTCCCGTCTCCGGGGCCGAGACCTGTGCCAGCGCACCGGCCGCCAGCCCGCCGGCTCCCTGGAAGGCGAGCAACCCCGCCGCGTGCAGTCCCAGGGCGTGCCCGGCCAGCGCCGGCGGGGTCAGCGCCAGCAGACGCTCCTGGAGCAGCAGCCCCGAGGCGTAGCCGAAAGCGCCGACGGAGACCGCGACCGCCGCTACGGCCACCGGCGGGTGGAGGGCGAAGACCAGGTAGGGCCCAGCGAGCAGTAGGAGCAGCGGCACGATCAGCCGCGGCCGCAAGTCGGCCGGCAGCAGGCGCCCGGCGGCCGCATCGGCGGCGAGCATGCCCGCCGCCCCGCAGGCGAACAGCAGACCGGCATGGCCGGGATCGTAGGCCACGAACAGGGACTCGGCGCCGACGATCGCCCCGCCGGGCAGCCAGAGGGCGAGAAGGACGCGGCGGCGGGGCGCTGAGGCCCACAGCCGGGCGTTGAGGCGCAACGTCGTCGCCGCCGACGGGCGGCCTGTGCTCCGGGGTGCGCGCCGCACCAGCCCTACCCTCGCCGCCACACTGCTCGCCGCATACAGCGCCGCCCCGGCGCCGAGGGCCATGCGGCCCGTTCCGGCCGCTGCGAGGACGCCTGCCAGGGCGAACCCGCCCGTCTGCACCAGCCCCGAGGACATCGCCAGCACCGACCTCCCCAGGACGAAGCCCTCGGCGGGTATGAGCTCGGTCAGGAGGCCGTAGCGGATCCCGCCGCCCACCGCCCCGGCCATTCCGGCCGCCACCAGCAGCAGCAGGATTGCCGCGAGCGGAGCGCCGGGGGCCGCCGGCACGGCGCTGGCCGCGGCCAGGAGCAGCCCCAGCCCGCTCAGCGCGGCGCGCGGGGGCAACCGGTCGGCGGCCGAGAGCAGCAGGACCGCGCCCGCCGCCTGTGCGAGGGAGGGGCCGGTCAGGGCGAGCGAGGCGGCCAACGGGGCCTCGGTCGACTGGAATACCAGCACCCCCAACCCCAGCGCGCTCACGGTCTGGCCGGCGGTGTGCAGAGCGTGCACCAGCAGCAGTGCGCGGAACTCGGCGAGCGCGAACAGGCGGCGATAGGTGGGCATGCCGGGGAGTCTGCGCGCGGTCCCGGCCGTGGACTACAGTTTCGCCGGGAGGCGAAACCAGGACATGGGGTGGTGGCGGCTCGACGCGGACACGATCGCCGGAGCGCGCTTCGCGGTCTCCCCTCTTGCGGAAACGGTGGCGGCGCTGCAGACCCTGTACTGGGGGCGCACCGCCCACCCGGCAGAGCGCGCCTGGCTGGCCCGTCACCGCCCCCCGTTCTCCCGCGAACTGGCCCATGATGCCCGCACCCGCGCCCTGCTCGACGCGGCCCTGGCTCCCGACTGGAACGCCACGTTCCTCACCCCGGTCCCCGAGGCCCGGACTACCGGGCCCGTCCGGTTCGGCGAGGAGATGGAGGCCCTGCGCGCGGCCTCGCCCGAGGCGGTCCGCGCCGATCTGCGCGAAGCCAACGGCGGGCCGCTGCCCTCGCTGCTGGACGGCGACGACCTTGCCGGGCGGACCGCCGACCTGTTGGAACGCATCTGGCACGGCGCGTTGCGCCCCGACTGGCAACGGCGCCGCCACCTCATCGAGGCCGACGCCGTGGCCCGAACCTCGGCGATGGTGCGCGGCGGATGGCGCGCCGCGTTGGAGGGCATGCGCCCGGGGATGAGCTGGATGGGCCGCGGGCGGCTGCGTATCCGCACCGACGACCCCGCACGCCGTGAACTGCGCTCCTGCGCCCTCGTCTTCACCCCCGTCACCTTCTCCCGGACCTGGGTGTGCTGGCGGGCCCCCGACCGCTACGGCGTCGTCTACCCCGCATCGGGCCCGCTCGCAGAGAACGGCCGCGCGCCGCGTCCCGACGCTCTGGCGGCGCTGCTCGGCCCGGCCCGCGCCGAGGTGCTGCGGAGCCTGGACGCCCCGGCGAGCACCACGCACCTGGTCGCGCGTACGGGGCAGGGGCTGGGTTCAGTCGGGGGGCACCTCAAGGTCCTGCGCGAGGCGAACCTGGTCGCCCGCCGCCGCTCCGGCCGCTCCGTCCTCTACTCGCGGACCGCCCTGGGCGAGTCCTTGGTGCAGGGGGGCGCCGTGCCCCGGGCGCCGCGATAGGCGCCGCCGCCCGTTCGTCGCCGCCGATCTTGTAGCCATCGTGATGGAAAGCGATTTCCGTTTGCGATGGCTACAAGATCGGCGGGGGTTCGCTCAGGACGGTTCGGCGGCCTCCGACTCCGCCAGGAGGCGGTCGACCGCCGATCGCAGTCCGTCGCGCTGGGCGGGGTCGAGCTCGGCGGCGAGGTGCTCCAGGCGGTCGGTCACACCGCCGTGCGTTTCGTGCGCCAATCGCACGCCCTCCTCGGTCAGGCCGATCCGGCAGGCGCGGCGGTCGTGGCCGTCGCGGTTGCGGGCCGCGAGTCCGCGGCGCTCGACGCGGTCGATCAGGCCGGTGAGGCTCGACTTCTCCAGGTTCAGCCGCCGGCCGAGGTCGCCCATGCCCACGGGCCCGTCGACCAGCAGGCACAGCAGGCGGGCCTGCTGGGGCGTGAGCTCGTGGCGGCGGGCGACGTCGGTGAACACGCGGTCGACGACGTGTGCCAGCCGCACCAGTGCCTCGACGCCTCCGGGTTCGGATCGTGTGGCCTCTGCCATGCCCCAAGACTAGTTGACGGAAGTTCGTTCCGCGAACTATTTTGATTCGCAGTACGAACAGTTCGCTTCACCAACTACTTCTCCGGGAGAGCCCATGTCCCCGACCGTGGCCGTCGTCGGCGGCGGATACGCCGGCATCAGCGTCGCCGCGCAGCTCGACGACGTCGCCGACGTGGTCCTCGTCGAACCGCGCGACGCCTTCGTGCACAGCGTCGCCTCACTGCGCAGCCTGGCCGACCCCGCCTGGATCGACCGGATCTTCCTGCCCTACGAAGGTCTGCTGCCGCGCGGGCGCGTGGTGCACGACCGCGCCTCGCGCGTCGACCACCGCGGCACCACCCTCGCCTCCGGCGAGCGGATCGCCGCCGACTACACCGTGCTGGCGACGGGCTCGGGCTACCCCTTCCCCGCCAAGCTCGCCGAGCACGAGAGCACCCGCGCCAAGGACCGCCTGCGCGCCGCCCACCGGGAGCTGACGGCCTCCGACCGCGTGCTGCTGCTGGGCGCCGGCGCGGTCGGACTCGAACTGGCGGGCGAGATCAAGGCCGCCTGGCCGCAGACCGCCGTCATCGTCGTCGAACCCGGGCCCGAAATCCTCTCCGGCGCCTTCACCGCCGAGTTCCGCACGGAGGTGCGCCGCCAGCTCGACGCGCTGGGGATCGAGCTCCTGCTCGACAGCTCCCTGGCCGCCGAACCCGCAACCGAGCCCGGCACCCGCGCCCCGTTCACCGCCGCCACCCGCGACGGCGCCCAGATCTCCGCCGACATCTGGTTCCGCTGCTACGGCGCGACCGTCAACACGGACTACCTGGCCGAGGACCTGGCGGCGGCGCGCGGACCCGGCGGGCGCCTGGCGGTCACCCCCGACCTGCGCCTGGTCGGCCAGGAGCGCGTGTTCGCCGTCGGCGACGCCGCAGCCGTCGACGACAGCCCCACGGCGGCCAACGCCCACGCCCACGCCGACACCACCGCCGCCAACATCCGCGCCATGATCGGAGGCGGACGGCCCAGCGCCCACACGCCCCGCCCTGGAGGGATCGCGCTGCCGCTGGGACCGGACGCCGGCGCTTCCTACCGCCCCGACCTGGGAGTCCTCGGCGCCGACGCAACCGCCGACATCAAGGGCCGGGGCATGATGCTCGACGCCTACCGCGACCTGCTCAACGCGGTCGGCACCGGCGCGCGGTAGGGCCGTGGTGGGCGACCTGCGCGCGGCGCTTGCGGCGGATGCCGGTGCGGGCCGAGCACCCGCACCGGCACGCGCTACTCGGCCAGGGCTGCCGCGAACGCCTCCTGCGGCTGCTCACCGGCCAGGACCCGCCCGCCGCCTACCAATGCCGTCCATCGCAAGGACGGAGGAGGCGCTTACCGGAGTTCCGACCGCGCGCTCATCACGTCCGGCTCCACTGTTGCCATGGCCTCGGCGGTGCGGCGCCTGGCCGAGTGTCAAGTTTCGTCGAGGAGGCCCCCGAGCGCGGCGGACAGCTCATCGTTTCGCCACTCCTGTGCATAGCGGGAGAACAGACCGAGGAGCTTCCGCTGCGTCGCCGGATCGAAAGAGCCCGGAACGCAAACGATGTCGGGGAACTCCCGGGCCAGGTTCGCCCACGACGGGCCGTCGCGGAAAGCGTGCCGGAGCCGGTCAACCTGCCACAGCATGGCTCGGGGATGGGTGCGCTTGCTCGCGGAGCCGTTCCCGGGTTCGGGGAGTCCTAGGTCCTTGTCGCTGGCGAGGATGCTCTGCACCCGGAGCAGGCACGAAGTACACACTCCGCAGTGGCGCGTGGCGGCGCGCCGAGAGAATCCCGTGTCGCAGGAGACGGTCGCGTCGAGGACGGCGTCGTAGTCGGAGGGCACCTGCGCCAGTAGTTCGGCCTTCGTGGTATGGGAGTAGGGATTCTCAATCCGGACGGGATGGTCGGCCACAGCTCCGGCGATCCGCTCCATCAGATCAAGCGTCCTCGGATGCACAGGGCGCGCCGACTGCGTTCCCACCTGTCCCCACGAACACGCGAGGTTCATGGCACCGGTGCCGTTCTCATAGACCCGGATGAGCGGACTCGTGTAAGCGACCGCAGTGGCGATAGCAGCACTCAGGAACACAAAGCCGCGGGTGCGTGCCGAGGTCTCACGGGGACGCCTCCGCGTCATGTTCAGGTGAAACGCAGCGGTATCGAGATCGCATCCGTTTCGCCGGGCATGCTTGGCCAGCTCGCGGGCGAGTTCCTTGCAGTGCCCCTGCTGCCGCGTGTTCGTGACGACGGTGACTAGGCGCAGCGCCGCATGGGAGCGCTGCTCTAGCTCGACTGCCAATCCCGCTGCCGAGTCCAGCCCACCGGAGAAGAGGACGGTCGCCATCTCCGCAGTGGAGATGAGGGGCTGCTGGTAGTACGTCGGTATCCAATCGGCGGCATGGAACGCGAAGCTCCATTCATCCCCAGTCATCCAGGACAGAAGCCTTTCGATGAGCCAACCGTGTTCGCGCCAGAAATCGAGGCGGCGTACAGGCAGGTCAAGCGCCAGGCGCCTGCACCATTCGGGTTCCTTCTCGCGCCATTTGTCGACTCGCGGGCGCGGCACGGCATGGTCGACGGCATAAGACGACGCGGCGATCTCCCACAGGTCCGCTGCGGGGCTTTCGGATTCGAGGAGGGCGCGCACCTCCCTGTTCGGTCGGTTGCGCGCGTCCAGCCCCCAGCACAGGGGCCAAGGGCCGGAATCGCCGTGCCAGTACTCGAAACGGAAGGGAGTGTGGACCATCGCGGCCTCCGGGCGAGGGGAAACATGGGTCAGCCGAGTAGGTCGCCAACAAGGCCGCGCACCAGCGGACCCAGCAGAAACATGTCGAATCCGCTCAAGAGGTCTAGAGCGTCGAAAGAGTCGAGTATCGAGTCCGATAAGTCGAACGGCGCCACACGGTCGATCCCGTACCGGCGGCCAACCCCGCGGAGGAACTCGATTGCGAGATCCTCCGTCAATTCGTCGGAGGACATGGCCATGAGGTCCTCCGCATTCCGGGTCGCGGCCAACGTCCGGACGGCCTGACCCGCCAGCGCCTCAGCTCCGGATGCGCTTGGGCCGGAGCACAACTCGTCCGGGTCGAGAGTTCCAGCACTTAGCCCTTGGGCGATCGTGCGGAGATTGTCGGCGGCCGCGTTCAGGTCGGGGCTGCCAAGACCCTTGACCGTCCCCTCGAGTGCACGCTTGATGGCCGCGTCCGTATCCGGATGATTGCTGAGCCGGGGCGCTCCAGGTCCACCGGAAGGGTCCGAGTCGCCGTCCCCGAAGGAAAGCTCGTTGCGAGGTCTGTCCCGGACCAGGGCCCTTGTCGCGCCGGTCCATCCCGGTCCGTGGTCACGAGTGAACTTGTCATCGTCAGGCACAAGGATCCTCGGGTCGAAGAGACGCTTCCACCGATCTTCAACCCGCTTGGCATCCAGGGCAATATTCCTAGTGACGATGGCCTATTCCGGACTCGGGAGGAGACCACGATTGCAATGGCGAATCCGGGGGAGCGCGGCGACGCTTATGGGTCGGCGAGCGTCATCGCCCCGCTGGAATCGTTGCGCTGCACCGGCGCACTGAAATCAAAGGGGCGCCCCGGATCTAGGTGTACTCCCGGAGATAGGACTGGGACAGGACTCCGCCGCCTCTGGGACCAGCGAATCCTCCGGCGAGGAAGGGGTGATCATCGAGCCGCGGAAAGCGGCTCGACGCGCAGGTAGCGAGTCGAGTCGTCAGTCGGCGCGGACGCTCAGAGGACCCCCTCAGGCAGCGGAGCACGATCCCGCGCACCGCCGCGGCGGCCTCGCCCCCGCCTCCCGGCGAGTGCCAGACTCAGGGGCGTGGCGACCAAGCTCTTCCCGATGCTGTCCTGCGGCGACCTCGCGCGGTCGCTGGCGTTCTACCGCGACCTGCTCGGCGGCGTGGAAACCTACCGGTTCCCCGAGGAGGGCCCGCCCCAGTTCGTGGCCCTGGCAGTGGGCGGATCCGAGATCGGGCTCGGCCCGGTCTCCGCCCAGCCCTGGCACGGACGTCGGCAGCGTCCCGCGACCGGGCACCGGATCGAACTGTGCGTCTACGTCGACGACGTCGACGATGCGTTCGCCCGTGCCGGCGCCGACGGGTTCGAGGCGGTCGCCGAACCGGCCGAGACTCCGTGGGGCGAGCGCATCGCCTGGATCGGCGACCCGGACGGCAACCTGGTGATGCTGACCCGCTAGCGCCGGGCGCGGAGGGTGTCCCGACCGGCGCCCGATACCGTCGGGGCGGGACGGTCCGGCAGGAAGGCGGTGCGGTGGTGGACGGAGGAGGGAACCGGTGGAGTGATCTCACCGGGGGCGAGGCGGGCGAGCGCTACGCCGCGCGGTTCGCGGCGCTGGCCGACTCCGGGGCCGACGTGCACGGCGAGGCGCACTTCTGCGCCGAACGGCTGGGGCCGGGCTCTCGCGTGCTGGACGCCGGCTGCGGCACCGGCCGGGTCGCGATCCGGCTGGCCGAGCTGGGCCACTGCTGCACGGGCGTGGACGCCGACGCGTCCATGCTGGCCCAAGCGCGCCGCCGCGCGCCGGCGATGACCTGGCGCGAAGCCGACCTGGTGGACGTCGCCGAGCTGGGACTGGAGCCCGGGTTCGACATGGCGCTGGCGGCGGGAAACGTCGTCCCGCTGCTGGCGCCCGGCACCGAGCCCGCTGTGGTGTCCGCACTGGCGTCCCTCCTGCGGCCCGGCGGGCTGCTCGTGGCCGGCTTCGGCCTCGACGCCGACCACCTGCCCCTGGACGAGGCCACGGTGACGTCGGCCCGCTACGACGCCTGGTGCGCCGACGCCGGCCTTGAACCGGTCAGCCGGCACTCGACCTGGGACGGCGACGCCTACACCGGCGGCGGCTACGCCGTCAGCGTCCACCGGCGCCCCTGACCCGCCCCGGGCGCCACGCACACCCGCACCCCGGCCCGACACCGCCGGCGGCGCCCCGGGCGGCCCCGGGGCCCGGATGTGAACTCGCCCACGTCTACCCGCTTTGCGCTCGGCGGTTTTTGCACGATTCCCACAACACCGGGCGGGACGCCTCCGTTGGCTGCGACATGGCACTACCGGCCGGTAGAAGGCAGGGTTGAGGATTGCGGCCGCCGTGCCTCACGCTTCGCGCGTCGTCGTTTCGCTCATCTGTCGTTCTAGGGAAGGGCTCTCCCGGTGTTCAGTCGTGTCGCCATCGTCAACCGCGGTGAGGCCGCCATGCGGCTCATCCACGCCGTCCGGGACCTGGCCGCCGAGACGGGCGCCCGGATCGAGACCGTGGCGCTGCACACCGACGTCGACCGCACGGCGGCCTTCGTCCGCGAGGCCGACCTGACCTACGAGATCGGCCCCGCCGCGGCACGCCCCTACCTCGACCAGGCCGTGCTGGAGCGCGCGCTGGTCGAGACCGGCGCCGACGCCGCATGGGTGGGCTGGGGCTTCGTCGCCGAGGACCCGGCCTTCGCCGAGCTGTGCGAGAAGGTCGGCGTCACCTTCATCGGGCCCAGCGCCGAGGCGATGCGCAAGCTCGGCGACAAGATCGGCGCGAAGCTCATCGCCGAAGAGGTCGGCGTCCCCGTCGCCCCCTGGAGCCGCGGCGCGGTCGAGAGCCTCGACGACGCCCTCGCCGCCGCCGCCCGCATCGGCTACCCGCTGATGCTCAAGGCGGCCGCCGGCGGCGGCGGGCGCGGCATCCGCGTGATCACCGGGGAGACCGAGCTCGCCGACGCCTACGAGCGCACCATCCAGGAGGCCGCGCGCGCCTTCGGCAGCGGCGTCGTGTTCCTGGAGCGCCTGGTCACCGGCGCACGCCACGTCGAGGTGCAGGTGATCGCCGACGGCCAGGGAAGCGCCTGGGCCCTGGGCGTGCGCGACTGCTCGGTGCAGCGCCGCAACCAGAAGGTCATCGAGGAGTCCGCCTCGCCCGTGCTCACCGCCGACCAGGCCGACGAACTCAAGGCCTCGGCCGAGCGCCTCGCCGTGGCCGTGGGCTACCGCGGCGCGGCCACCGTCGAGTTCCTCTACCACCCCGGTGACGGCATCTTCGCGTTCCTGGAGGTCAACACGCGCCTGCAGGTCGAGCATCCCATCACCGAGTCCACCACCGGCTTCGACCTGGTCAAGGCCCAGCTGCACGTCGCCTCGGGCGGCAGCCTCGACGGCGACCCGCCCGCCGAGCGCGGCCACGCCATCGAGGCCCGGCTCAACGCCGAGGACCCCGACCGCGACTTCGCGCCCTGCCCGGGCCGCATCGCCCGCCTGGACCTGCCCGCCGGCCCCGGGATCCGCGTGGACACCGGAGTCAGCGAGGGCGACACCATCCCCACCGACTTCGACTCGATGATCGCCAAGGTCATCGCCTACGGCCGCGACCGCGACGAGGCGCTGGGCCGGCTGCGCCGCGCCATGGCCGAGACCACCGTGGTCATCGAGGGCGGCGCCACCAACAAGAGCTTCGTACTGGACCTGCTCGACCGCCCCGAGGTGATCGGCGCCACCGCCGACACCGGCTGGATCGACCGCGTCCGCAGCGAGGGCGGGCTCGTCTCGCACCGCCACTCCGCCGTCGCGCTGGCCGCCGCCGCCATCGAGGCCTACGAGGAGGAGGAGCGCGTCGAACGCCAGCGCCTGCTCTCCACCGCCTTCGGCGGGCGCCCTCAGGTGCGCCACGAGAGCGGGCGCCCGCTCGATCTCAAACTGCGCGGCGCAAGCTACCGCGTGCGCGTGGCGCGGGTGGGCGCCCACCGGTTCCGCGTCGGCATCGAGAACGGCGGCGAGGCGCGCACCGCCGACGTCGAACTCGACCGCTTCGACAGCCACACCGGACACATCGTCGTCAACGGCGCCCGCTACCGGCTGCTCACCGGCACCCACGGACCCACCCACCTGGTCGAGGTCGACGGCGTCACCCACCGCGTCAGCCGCGACGAGGGCGGTGTCGTGCGCTCGCCCGCCCCCGCGCTGGTGGTCGCCACCCCGCTGGAGGCCGGCGCCGAGGTCGAGGCGGGCGCGCCCGTGCTCGTGCTGGAGAGCATGAAGATGGAGACGGTGCTGCGGGCGCCGTTCAAGGCGCGGCTGAAGGAATGCGTCGTCTCCGTCGGCAGCCAGGTCGAGACCGGCGCGGCCCTGCTGCGGCTGGAGCCGCTCGGCGGCGAGACCGAGGACACCGCGGCCGTGGCGTCGGCCGAGCTGGACCTGCCCGAGGCCGCCGAAGGCGTCCCGTCCGCGCAGCGCCTTGAGCGCGGCCGCGAGGACCTGCGCAGCCTGCTGCTGGGCTTCGACGTCGACCCGCACGACGAGGCGCGGGTCCTCGACGGCTACCTCGCCGCGCGGCGCGCGGCCGCCGCCGAGGGCCACCGGGTCCTGGGCGGGGAGCTGGGGCTGGTCGAGGTCTTCGCCGACCTCGCCGAGCTGAGCCGCAACCGCACCGCAGGCGAGGACGGCGGCGGCGACACCCGCGTGCACAGCCCCCGCGAGTACTTCCACACCTACCTGCAGAGCCTCGACGTCGAGCGGGCCGGTCTGCCCGAGTCGTTCCAGGCCAAGCTGGCCACGGCGCTGAGCCACTACGGCGTCGCCGACCTGGAGCGCACCCCGCGCCTGGAAGCCGCGGTGTTCCGCATCTTCCTCGCCCAGCAGCGCGCCTCGGCCGACGCCGCGGCCGTCGCGGCGCTGCTGCGCACCTGGCTGCAGGAGCCCCCGCCCGACGAGGCGCTGCGCGAGCCCGCCGGGCTGGCGCTGGAGCGGCTGGTCGCGGCCACCCAGGTCCGCTTCCCCGCCGTCGCCGACCTCGCGCGGGGCGTGGTCTTCGCCTGGTTCGGCCAGCCGCTGCTGCGCCGCAACCGCGCCCGCGTCTACGCCGGCGTCCGCAAGCACCTGCGCCACCTGGACGCCCACCCCGACGCCCCCGACCGCGAGGAGCGCATCGCCGAGATGGTGCGCAGCACCGAGCCGCTGGTGCGGCTGCTCGGCCGGCGGCTGCTGCGCAACGACCGGGACAACACGGTCATGCTGGAGGTGCTGACCCGCCGCTACTACGGCAACAAGGGCCTCTCGCAGGTGCACACCAGCCGCACCGCCGAGTGCACGTTCGTCGTCGCCCAGCGCGCCGAGTCCGCCGTCGCCTCCGCGGCGGTGTCCTTCGAGGAGCTGGGCGGCGCGCTGCGCGGGCTCGCGCAGGCGGCCGCGGACGCCGGCTCCCTCGACGCCGACGTCTACCTCGCCTGGGAGAACCAGCCCGCCGACTCCGAGGCCATGGCCGCCGCCCTGGCCGAGGTCATCGCCGCCCACCCGCTGCCCGAGCAGGTGCGCAGGCTCACCGCCACGGTCGCCGGGCGCAGCGGCGCGGTGATGCACCACCACTTCACCTTCCGGCCCGCGGACGAGGGCATGGCCGAGGACCGGCTCATCCGCGGCCTGCACCCCTACATCGCCCAGCGCATGCAGATGGAGCGGCTGAGCAACTTCGACCTCACCCGCCTGCCCTCCTCCGACGAGGAGGTCTACCTCTTCCAGTGCGTCGCACGCGACACCCCCTCCGACGAGCGCCTCGCCGCGTTCGCCCAGGTCCGCGACCTGACCGAGCTGCGCGAGCAGGACGGGCGCCTGGTCTCCCTGCCCACGGCCGAGGACGCCGTCGCCGCCTGCCTCGACTCGATCCGCCGCGCCCAGTCGCGCCGGCCCGCCAAGAAGCGGTTCAGCACCAACCGGATCGTGATCTACGTCTGGCCGACCAGCGAGATCACCCGATCGGAGCTGCAGACCATGGCCGACCGCGTGCTGCCCACCACCGCGGGCGCCGGTCTGGAGGAGATCCTGGTCATCGCGCGCCAGCGCGACAAGGACACCGGCGAGCCGACCAAGATCAGCGTGCGCATCGCCTTCGACGCCGCCGGCGGCACCGAGCTGACCGTGGGGCCGCCGCCGACCGAGCCGATCGAGCCGCTCGACGACTACCGGCAGAAGGTGCTGCGCGCCGGCCGCCGCAACACCGTCTACCCCTACGAGCTGACCGGCCTGCTCGGCGACTTCGCCGAGCACGACCTCGACGACGCCGGCGCGCTGGTGCCCGTCGACCGGCCCAAGGGGCGCAACACCGCGGCGATCGTCGCGGGCGTGGTCACCACACCCACCAGCCGCCACCCCGACGGCGTGACCCGGGTCGTGCTGCTGGGCGACCCGACCAAGGCGCTGGGCGCGCTGTCGGAGCCGGAATGCCGCCGCGTGATCGCCGCGCTGGACCTGGCCGAGCGCACGGGCGTGCCGCTGGAGTGGTATGCGCTCTCGGCCGGCGCCCGCATCTCCATGGAGTCGGGCACCGAGAACATGGACTGGGTGGCCGCCGCGCTCAAGCGCATCGTGGAGTTCACCCAGGACGGCGGCGAGATCAACATCGTGGTCGCCGGCATCAACGTCGGCGCGCAGCCGTACTGGAACGCCGAGGCGACGATGCTCATGCACACCAAGGGCATCCTGGTCATGACGCCGGACTCGGCGATGGTGCTGACCGGCAAGCAGTCGCTGGACTTCTCCGGCGGCGTCTCGGCCGAGGACAACTTCGGCATCGGCGGCTACGACCGGGTGATGGGCCCCAACGGCCAGGCCCAGTACTGGGCGCCGGACCTCGCCGGCGCGCGCGACGTGCTGATGCGCCACTACGACCACGCCTACGTCGCCCCCGGCGAGCAGGCGCCGCGGCGCGCCGCCACCGCCGACCCCGCCGGCCGCGACGTCTGCGACTTCCCGCACGCCATGGAGGGCAGCGACTTCACCACGGTCGGCGAGATCTTCTCCGCCGAGGCGAACCCGGAGCGCAAGAAGCCCTTCGACATCCGCACGGTGATGCGCGCCGTCTCCGACCAGGACCACCCGGTGCTGGAGCGCTGGGCGGGCATGGCCGACGCCGAGACCGCAGCGGTGCAGGACGCGCACCTGGGCGGCATGCCGGTGTGCCTGCTGGGAATCGAGTCGCGGTCGGTGCAGCGGCGCGGGTTCCCGCCCACGGACGGCCCCGACACCTACACCGCGGGCACCCTGTTCCCGCGCTCGTCGAAGAAGGCGGCGCGGGCGATCAACGCGGCCAGCGGAAACCGGCCGCTGGTGGTGCTGGCCAACCTGTCGGGCTTCGACGGCTCGCCGGAGTCGATGCGCAAGCTGCAGCTGGAGTACGGCGCCGAGATCGGCCGCGCGATCGTGAACTTCCGCGGGCCCATCGTGTTCTGCGTGATCTCGCGCTACCACGGCGGCGCGTTCGTGGTGTTCTCCAAGGCGCTGAACCCGGACATGACGGTGCTCGCGGTGGAGGGCTCCTTCGCCTCGGTGCTGGGCGGCGCACCGGCCGCCGCGGTGGTGTTCTCCGGCGAGGTCGACGCCCGCACCGCGGCCGACGAGCGGATCACCGGCCTTGAGGCGCGTGCGGCGGCCGCCGCCGGCGCCGACCGCGCGGCGCTGACCGCCGAGTTGGACGAGCTGCGCTCGGCGGTGCGCGCGGAGAAGCTCGGCGAGGTGGCCGCGGAGTTCGACCGCGTGCACAACATCCGCCGCGCGGTCGAGATGGGCTCGGTCGACGCGGTCATCGACGCCGCGGAGCTGCGCCCCCGCATCATCGAGGCCATCGAGTCGCGCCTGGGCTGAGGCCGATCCCGCAACGGGACGGGGGCGGGGGGCGGAGTGACCGCCCCCCGCCCAGGGTGCCGCGGCCGTGGTGCCCCCGGCCATCCTCGGTGCGGACCGACCGGCGGGTTCTTCAACGGGGACGGGCCGGTGCCCTGGTAGCGGGTTCACTCCCAGGCAGGACGCCGCAGTCCCGGCACCGTCCCGGGCTAGCTAGGGGGTGGCCAGGCGGGCCCTCCCGCCTGGCCACGCCGACCCCGGTCAGTCGCCGCCGGCGCGGGCGTCGGCGACGTGGCGGTCGTAGTAGCGCGCCATCTGCTCCCAGTAGACCATCGTCAGACCCATCATCGCCGCCGTGGCCGCCCCTGCGCCGACCGGGCGGCGGCGGTAGGCGGCGGCGATGGCGAGCATGCTCGCGACCGAGGTCGCGGCCTGCACCGCCATCGCGGCGTCACGCGGGCGCTCGGTGATCCAACGCTCCTCCCCGAGCATCGCCCGTGTCGCCCACGCACTGTCGTCGGCCGGTTCGGGAAACAGCACCGGGTTGAGCGCCATCCACCCGGCCACCAGCGCGGTGGGCTTCCAGCTGCGGGTCCAGACCGGTACCAGGATCAGCGGGGAGGTCGCCCACCGCGACCAGGCGCTCCACGGGTTGCTGTGGCGGGCGAAGACGGCGCGGCGCAGGCGCGCGACGGCGCCGGGGGACGAGACTGACACGAAGACGTCCTTTTCGTAGCGGACACTCGAATACACACGCCGACCAGACTTCCCGGCACACCGCGCAGCACGCTACGCCCGCAAGCGGGTGCGGGCAACAGTGACCAGAACCCCGACCGCGCCGGAAAACCGCCGATGTCTTCGAAGGTGCGCCGCACGCCGGGGGCGGAGGACGCGCTTCTCGCGGCCGGCACCGCTCTCGCGGAGGCGGGTCAGCCGTACTCGTGGCGGTCGCGGCCGATCGGGTGTCACCGGCGCAGATCCGGGCAGTCTCACTGAGGATCGGCATGCGTACCGAAGAATCGTTGGCTTGCGCCGGAGCGAACAGGCCATTGCTGTGGATTAGCGGCGCTATGCTCTCGCGCGTGGATATCGTCGAGCTTCGCCGCGACCTCCGAATGCTGATTAGCTCTCCCGGCCAGGCGTACCTGGCCCTGTACTCCTGAAGCTGTCCTGAAAATCAGGATTCTCACCGTACGGGGTATCCGGAACATCCGTGGTCGCGGTCGCAGGCCATCGCGAGTCCGATTGCTACCTGTACGCACGAGGATCCGCTATCGGGCACCGATCTCGACGAGGTGAACCTCGTGGCGGGCTTCCGATGAGACAGGGCAAGTCAGCCGAGGGTGAACACCGACTCGGGCGCGGCGGGTGCTCGCTAGTGTGGGTCAAGTGATCACAACGCGCGAAGTCAGGTACGACGTTGACGGTTTGACGATGGTTGGCCACCTGGCGTGTCCGGACGGTGAAGGCCCCTGGCCGGCCGTGCTGATCGGGCACGACGGGGTCGGTCTCGAGGGTTACCAACGCGGCCGCGCCGATCAGCTCGCGGAGCACGGCTATCTAGCTTTCGCGATGGATTACCACGGTGGGCGAACGTTTTTCGGAGACCCGGAAGCAATGCTGGCCCGGGTCATGCCGCTGATTGACGATCCCGACCGGATGCAGGCCATCGGCCGCGCCGCGCTCGACGTCCTGCTCGCGGTGCCCGGTGCTGACCGTGATCGACTCGGCGTCCTCGGTTACGGCGCCGGTGGCAGCATCGTGCTGGAACTTGCCAGGGCCGGAGTGCCGTTCCAGGCCGTTGCCATAGTCCATCCCGGGCTGCCAAAAGCCCGCTCGGAGGATTGGACTAACGTGACCGCCCCGTTCCTTCTCTGTACAGGGTCCGAGGATCCAATCTGCAGCCCTGACCAGGTACTGGCGTTTACCTGTGCGTTGCAGGACGCCGGGGTCGACTGGCGCGTGAACGTCTACGGCGGAGCTGAGCACGCCTTCTGGGCGGCGCCGAATAATCCGGACGGCTCTCTCACCGGTGGGACGACCCACGTCAATGCCACCGTGCCCGGCGTGGGTTATCACCCGGCGCACGCGGCGCGGGCATGGCGGGCGGTGTTCGACCTGTTCGACGAGACCATCGGGATTCCGTCGGTCACAGCTTGAGCGATCCCGCCATGCCTCCGAACCGGATTCCCAGAAATCACCAACACAGACACGGCAGCCACGCTGCGCACGCTCGCGGTGCTGGACGACGGGCTCAGCGAACCCAGTCACGGTTCCTCATCGCGGACGACGGCAGCCCCGTTCGGCAAATTCACAGAGCGGTCCTCAGCGAGACGGGATCGGTAGGTCGAGACGCGTACTCATATCCAGGTGGAAGCGTCCGCAGGGGTTGATATTGGACCCGGCCGCGGGTTGAACCGGTGCAGGATCGACTCGGGCTCGGCGGTGCCCGGCCGCAGCGCGGTGGCGTGGTTGACCATCTGGTCGTACTGCTGGGCGATGAGGTCCCACTTGATCGGCCGGGGGGCCACGGATCCAAGATGTGCCCAGGTGCTGCCGTCGTCGGGTCGGTACAGCCGGATGGGGCCGATGTTCTTCAACCGGGGCAGCAGGCGGAAGCCGAGCAGTTCGGTGAAGGCGAACCCGATCACGCTGGCGCCGTGGGTGTCGACGTAGTCCGCCTCGATTTCGGCGTTGGTGCAGTGCCGCAGCAGTTCCTCGATCATCGCTGGCACCTTCGACGATGAGCTGTTTCGGTCACGGCTAGCCCCTCGTCGGCCACGCCACCACCGCCCTGGAGCAGGCCGCGGGCGGCCCGCCGCGTTCCTATGGCTCGTGCGAGGTAGCGGTGAGGAAGTCCAAGACCAGGGGGCCGGCGTGGGTGCGGGCCTCCTCGAAGTAGGCGTGGCGGGTGCCGGGGAAAACGTGGAGTCGGGCGTCGGGGATGCGGTCGGCGAGCAGTGGAGCATTGGCGGTGGGGTTGAGCAGGTCGTCGGCTCCGTGGAGGACCAGGGTGGGTGCGCTGATGCCGGGCAGTAGGTCCCAGGCGTTGTGGCGGTTGCTGGCTGCGAGATGGTGGCGCCGGGAGTGGGCGGGCATGCGGGGGTCGCCGAGGGTGTGGTGCGGGCCGGGGTGGTCGGCGAGCCAGCGGGGCGTGTACATGAGCTCCAGCAGGGCTTGGCGCGCGGCTCCGGGCTGAGGCTGGGCCAGAGCCTGGCGGACGTCGTTGCCGCGTTCGATGCTGTGCGGGCCGCCGGGGGAGGTGCAGCCGAGGATCAGGGCGTTTACTCGGTGCGGGTGGCGGGCGGCGAGTTGCTGGGCTACACGGCCGCCCATAGACGTGCCGTAGACGTCGGCCCGGTCGATGCCGAGATCGTCGAGGACGGCGATGACGTCCTGGGCGAACAGTTCGGTGCTGTGGCCCATGTCGGGCTTGTCGCTGTCGCCGGTGCCGCGGTAGTCGAGGGTGAGGGTGCTGCGGGCGGGGTGGAAATCGGTGCGGACCGGGTCCCACCAGTGGTGGTTGCTGGCCTGGCCCGCCAGCAGGACGAGGGGCGCTCCGTTGCCTTGGAACTGGTAGGCGATGCGGGTTCCATCGGGTGTCGTCGTGTACGCCATCGGCTGGGTCTCGCAACTCCGGTGTGGGCGGGAACGGCACTCTGCTGCGGTCGTGGCGGTCGTGAACCGCGGGAGGACACGGAACGCGGGGGAAGCAGTGGCGATGCGGGTGGCGGTGTGGGGGCCTGTCGGCCTACCGGACCAGCGAGCTGAGCGCCCACGGCCATCTCATTATGGCGTTTCCTGGTCGTGCCGCTGCTGTCGGCCCGGGCCCTGCGCCCGGCCCCGAAGCTCCGGCGGAAGGACAAGTAGTCGCGCTGCGCCGCCGGAAGGTCTATGTCGAAGGTGCCGGTCGGCGGCAGCCCAAGTGGGCAGCGTCATCGGCGGAGCGCGCGGCACGCGATGAGCCGACCACAGCACTCCGGAGGCCAGGGAAGTACTGGGAGAAGCGGGTGTCCTCCCCACGATACTCGCCGGCAGTGCTGCCGAGGCTGACGGGGGCACGGTGCGCGCGTGCGGGGAACCTCTCTTCGATTACGTTGTAAATAACGTTATCTGGCAAACATAAATACGAAACGAAACACGAAACCATCTCGCCCCCTTCGCTTCCGATAAGTGAGCGTTATCGGAAGCGAAGGGGGACAATGGTGTGCCCGCGCCACCCGGGCGCTGCAACGGAACTCCGGGCGGGCGCGGCCGTGGTGTGCCGGGAGGGGGCCTGCTTGGCTCCTGCTTCCCGAGATCAGGCCCTAGAGCTGTGTGCTGCCGCCGTCCACCACCAGTTCCGCGCCGGTGGTGAAGGTGCTCTGGTCGCCGGCCAGGTGGAGGGCGGTGGCGGCGACCTCCTCCGGACGGCCGATCCGGCCGAGCGGAGTCAGCGGGGCGGGCTCGGCCGCGGTCGAAGGGTCGCCCTGAGGGAAGGCGGCGCGCAGCTCGTCTCCGCCAGGGGTCGCAACATCGCCGGGGGTGAGGGTGTTGACGCGGATTCCGCGCTCAGCCAGCTCCGCGGCCCAGGTGCGGGCGAGGCTGCGGATCGCGGCCTTGGTGGCGGAATAGACACCCAAGCCAGGAACGGCCCGCAGGGCCGCGCTGGAGGACAGGAGCATCACCGAGGCGCCGTCCGTCAGCAGCGGCAGCGCCTTCTGGACCGTGAAGACCGTGCCCTTGAGGTTGATCGCGGTCGTGCGATCGTACTCCTGCTCGGTGATCGCGCCGAGAGGGCCGTAGTCCCCCACTCCGGCGTTGGCCACCACAATGTCCAGGCGGCCGCTGCGGTCGGCGATCTCGGCGAAGAGCCGGTCGAGGTCGCCGAGGTCGGAGACGTCGCTCTGGACGGCGATGCCGCGGGCGCCGACCTGCGCGGCGGCGGCGTCCAGCTCGGCCTTGCGGCGCCCGGTCAGGTAGACGGTCGCGCCCTCGGCGGCGAACCGGCGGGCGATCGCCAGGCCGATGCCGCTGTTGGCGCCGGTGACGAGGGCGGTCCTGTTATCCAGCTGTCCCATGGGACTCTCCGATTCCGTGATCGTAACTATTCTTGTTACATCGATGGGCGCGGGCCGCGGCCTCCCTCGATCGGGGGAAGTCAGCGGTGCGGGGTCAGGCGGCCTTCAAGACGTCCCGTAGCACGTCCTCCAACGTGGTCCTGGCCAACTCCCTGCTCAGGGCGGCCTCCACCTGCTCGTACACGGCGGTCATCGCCGGCCCGATGCCGTGGCCCACGACGCACTCGGGGTTCGGTGCCGCGCGGTGCAGGGCGAAGACCGGTCCCGGCTCGATCGCCCGGTAGACGTCGAGCAGGGTGATCGCCGCCAGGTCCCGCGCGAGCATCCAGCCCGCTCCCGCCCCCCGCTGCGACTCGGCCAGGCCGGCCTTGCGCAGCTCGGCCAGCAGGCGGCGGATCACCACCGGGTTGGTGTTGACGCTCGCCGCGATCTGCTCGGAGGTGGCGACCTCGTGGCCGCGCCGCTGGTACAGCCCGATCCATGTCAGTGCATGGGCCGCAACGGTCAGCCTGCTGTTGGCACTCACGTCGGCCTCCACCTCCCTCGCCGCTCGACTTCATCGTAACAGAAAAAGTTACAACGAACAGGCGGCGCGTCCGGCAGGGGAGCAGCCCCCGACCGGACCGGCCCCCCGGTCACAGAACCCTGGTGCACGGGGTGGACCGTGGACAAGCGGATCCCAATCGATCAGCGCCGCTCCCGCCCGGTCACCCGTGCATCGCCAGGCGGTACAGAGCTGCAAGCGCGTCGTCGATGGGATGGGGCTGCGGCCTTCCCGAGGAGTCGAGCCTGTTCCACCTCTGCAGGTTCACCGCCACCGACATCTGCCGCTTGCCGTCGGCACGGGTCATGGCGAGCGCTCCACCGCCCCAGACCGAGCCGCCATGGCCCCAGAAGGCGCCCTGGCCGGGACCCTCCATCGGGTGCAGGCCCAGGCCGTAGTCGATGGTCCTGCCCTCCTGGGAGACGACCGGGACGGTGCGTTTCATCTGCGCCAGCGACGACGGGCTGACGATCTCCCCCGCCAGCAGCATGCCGAAGAAGCGGTTGAGGTCCGCGGCGGTCGAGACCAGCGAGGCCGACGGCCCCACCCACGACATGTCGTAGACGCTGTAGTCGCGCGGCGGGTCGATCATGCCGAACCAGGCCTCGTAGAGGCGCGAGTGCGGGCCGTCGACGTGGGGTCCGGCGGGGAGTTCGGTGTTCCGGAGCCCGGCGCGCTCGATGACGTTGCGGGTGATGCAGCGCTCGGCCGCCGTGCCGGTCACCCGCTCCAGGAGTCGGACGAGGAGCAGGTAGTTGGTGTTGGAGTACACCCCCGGAGTGCCGCCCGGTGTGCCGACGGCAGGTGCGGCGGCCCCCATCCCGATCAGTTCAACGGGGTCGAACCGCGTGAAGCGGTGCTCGTCCAGGCTCTCGGGGCCGGTGTCGGCGAGGGCGGGGAAGGCCTTGAGGGAGGGGTAGGCGCAGGGGAGGTACTCGGCGAGGCCGCTGGTGTGGTTGAGCAGCATCCGGACCGTGATCGCTTCGCCGCGTTCTCCGGCAAGCAGCTCCGGCAGGTACCGGCCGATCGGTGTGTCGAGACCGATCCGGCCGCTTTCGACCTCCTGCAGAACGGCGGCGGCGGTGAAGGTCTTGGTGATGCTGCCGACACGGTGGCGCATGTCGGCGGTGACGGGACGGTCGGTGGCGACGTCGGCGACCCCGGCGGCGCCGCGCCAGACCTGGTCGCTGTCGCGCACCTCGGCGAAGAGCCCCGGCATCCCGGCGCGGTGGACGGCTTCAAGGGCTGCGTCCAGTGCCGCAGCGTCCAGTGGTGTGTCCATGTCATGCGTCCTTTCGTGTTCGCCGGGGTGAGCGGCGGATCGGTCGCCGGCCCCCGGGCGGCAGGGCACGAGCGGCATGCCGGCTCGCCCGCCACACGCATGCCCTCATTATGCACGCACCGCGTGCAACGCCAAGTGCATGGGATAGGCTGAGAGTCGACGAGAGGAGCGCGATGGCAGGCCGAAGGCGCTGGTCAACCGAGGAGATCCTGGATGAGGCGGCGGAGCTGCTGCGCACGAGCGACGCGGACTCGTTCAGCGTGCGCAAGCTGGCCGGGGTACTCGGGACCGACTCCTCCAGCCTCTACCGGCACTTCCGCAGCAAGACCGAACTGCTGCGCGCGGTCGCCGACCGGATCCTGCTGACCGCGATGGAGGGCTACCGCCCCGAAGGCGACTGGAAGCGGCGCATCACATCCCTGGCCCTGCATGTCAGGGACGCCTTCGGCCGGCAGCCCCAGCTCGCCGCGGTCTGGGGGCGCTATGCGTCAAGCGGCACCGGCTCGCGGCTGGTGATGGAAGAGGTACTTCAGGCTCTGCGCGCGTCGGGGCTGCCCGAGGAGGAGATCCCGGCGCGCTACCACCGGATCGCGGTCCTCATCGCCGCGCTGATCGCCTCCGAGGCCGGTGTCAGCACCGTCACCCCCGCGGAGCACGAACAGGGCATGGAGCTGTTCCGGGTGGCGGTGCTGGGCGCCGACCCCGAGCACTTCCCGGCCCTGGCCCACTTCGCGCGCGAGGTCCGCCCCCTGGGGGCAGACCGCCGCGCCGCGTTCGAAGAGATCCTCGCCGCCCACCTCGCCCACATCGAGGCCGCGATCGGCCCGAGCTAGCCGACCGGCTCGCAAGCGCCGGAGAACCCCGGCGCAACGCCATCACAGCTCGCCGCCCCCTACCCCTGCACCCGACGCCGACAAGGAACACTGCGATGAGCACCCGCGGCTTCCCCCTGACGCCCGTTCCGATCCACGTGTCCGACGAGGTCCTCGACGACCTGCGCACCCGCCTCGCCTCGACCCGCCCGCCGCTGGACGAGGCGAACGGGGACTGGTCCTACGGCGTGCCCGACGGCTATCTCCGTGAGCTGGTCGCCTACTGGCGGGACGGCTACGACTGGCGCAGGGCCGAGGCCGCCATCAACCTCTACGAGCACTACCAGGCGAGCGTCGACGGCGTCCCGGTGCACTTCATGCGCAAACCCGGCCGCGGCCCCCGTCCGATCCCGCTGGTCCTGACCCACGGCTGGCCGTGGACGTTCTGGCACTGGTCGAAGGTGATCGACCCGCTCGCCGACCCGGCCGCGTTCGGCGGCGACCCCGCCGACGCCTTCGACGTCATCGCGCCGTCTCTGCCCGGCTTCGGCTTCCCCGGCCCGCTCAGCGGCTTTCCGGACGTCAACTTCTGGAAGGTCTCCGACCTCTGGCACACCCTGATGACCGAAACCCTGGGGTACGAGAAGTACGCCGCAGGAGGCTGCGACATCGGAGGGATCGTCTCCAGCCAGCTCGGCCACAAGTACGCCGACGAGCTGTACGGCATCCACATCGGATCCGGACTGCCGCTCGACTTCTTCACCGGCCCCCGGGCCTGGGACTTCGCCCGGAACCGGCCCCTCAGCGACGACCTGCCCGCCGACGTCCGCGCCCGGATCATCGAGATGGACCACCGCTCGGCGAGCCACCTCGCCGTGCACATGCTCGACGGGGCCACCCTGGCCCACGGGCTGAGCGACTCACCCGCCGGACTGCTGGCCTGGCTGCTGGAGCGCTGGAACGCCTGGAGCGACAACGGCGGCGACGTCGAATCCGTCTTCACCAAGGACGACCTGCTCACCCATGCCACGATCTACTGGGCGAACAACTCCATCGCCACGTCGATGCGCTACTACGCCAACGCCAACCGCTACCCCTGGTCCCCCGCACACGAACGCACCCCGGTGGTGCAGGCCCCGGTCGGCCTGACCTTCGTCACATACGAGAATCCGCCCGGCATCCACACCGCCGCCGAGCGCGTCCAGGCGTTCAGGACCGGCCCGCAGGCCGCCTGGTTCAACCACGTCAACGTCAACGCCCACGACCACGGCGGCCACTTCATCCCCTGGGAGAACCCCGACGCCTGGGTGGACGACCTGCGCCGCACCTTCCGCGGCCGCAGGCCCTGAACGACTTCCGCAGGCCCAAAGGGACGGGGCCCGCCGTCCTGCGCCTGCGGGGCGCTTCCCCGCTCACCGGGGCGGCACCGGCTCTTCAGGTCCGCTCCGGTGCGGCGGGCAGGCGGGCGAGGGCGTCAGGGTAGGCCGTCGCCCGCGCTTGAAGCCTCCGCTTGCAGGAGAGCGTGCAAACGCTTCAGAACCGACAGCTGTGCGGGGTTGTACAACTGCACCACGGCCTCGGCCATCGTCTGTTCGGCATGCTGCGTACCACGCGGTGCGTCGGCCGCGGGGTCGACCGCCCACGGGTTCTCCTCGCGCCCTCTGCGGACGACCGGCACCATGCGCGCGGCGAGACGGTCGATCGCGGCATCGTCGGCGTCCGCTGGGAGAGCCTCGAACTCCTCCTCGGAAGCGTCGGGTTCACCGATCAGTTCGCCGAACTCCTCGACGGACCTCTCGCTGAGAACGGTCGAGTAGACCATCAGCAGCGACCGCTGCCGATCGGAGAGCTCACGGGAGACCGGAACGAACGCTGGGGGCAGGTAGGCCGGTGCGCGGTGGTGCAGGACGGCGGCCAGCTCCGCGCGCACGCGGCTGATCCGGGCGACGGTCGCTTCCAGCTGCTGGTCCAGCGCGCGGATCGCCTCCTCCGGGGTCTCGTCGGCTCCTCCCATCGACCCCACCTCCGACAGCGGCACCCCCAGATCGCTCAACCGCTTGATCTTCAACAGACGGACCAGGTGCGCGACCTCGTACTGCTTGTATCCGTTCGCCGTCCGCTCCGGCACGTCCAGCAAGCCGATCCTGTGGTAGTACCGGACGGCCTTCACCGTCGTGCCGGCGAGATCGGCGATCTGCCGAGTACTCCAGGCCACGCGATGCCTCCCTTGCGCCGCGACTGCGCGGAGCGAACCACCCCGCACTCCACCCTGTGCCTACCCAGCCCACACTCTGCCCCGGGGGCACAGTCAAACGGTACACAGCGCCTTGGAGGGCCGCGGCGGCTGAGCGTCCGACAGCGCCTCTCCGCTCGCCGGTGCGCAGCGCTTGACTCTGCCCCGAGGCCATGGTCTGCAGTGGCGGCGTTCCGCGTGCACACGCGGATCACTCCCTCGCCGCCGACCGCACGGCCGCGCATCGTGTGGTCGCCACGCACGCCGGCCGGCCCGCGGCGAGGCGCGCATTGCGGCAGCGAAATGCCGGGACAGGAACCCGAGCGGTTCATCAGCCATCGCGAACACGGAGCTCGACGCGTGCGAATCCTTCGAATGCCCTTCCAGATCATCCGCGCGAACGTCCGCGCCTATCTCGTGATGAACGCGATCGCCTACGGCGTGTTCCTCATCGGCGTGGGGGCGGCGCTGCTCTTTCCCGAACTGAACGCGGCACAGGTCGGTTCCCAGCGCGAGGACGGGACCGCGGACCTGGTGGGGACGCTGCTCGGGAACCCCTGGCTGTTCGGCCTGACCATCTTCGCGGTCAACGTGCTGACCGTCGCTGCGCTGAGGATCCTGCTGCCCTCGATGGTCGTGCCCTTCGCCGGTATCGCCGCCTTCGCCTACAAGGCCTACGAAACCGGGGTGATCCTCGCCCCGGTCGACGCGACCGCGGCGAAGCTCATGATCCCGCACTCGCTGACGCTCGTCATCGAGTTCCAGGCCTACGCCCTGGTCATGCTCGGCTCCTACCTCTTCGGGAAGGCGTGGCTTCGCCCTGCGACGGTCGGGGCTGACAACCGCCGCCAGGGATACCTCCGCGGCCTGAAGCAGACCGGCTGGTTGGGCCTGCCCGCACTTGCGCTGTTCGTCCTCGGCGCCGCCTATGAGGCCGTCGAACTCGTCTACCTCGTCCCACCGCTGGTCGCGGGTTGATCTCAGCGCACCGGCCGGGCCGGCGGTCGCACCGCGGGCGCTTGGGCCTCGGGGACGGCCTGCTCCCTCCACCAGGACGAACGCCCAGCCTACGACCCTGTTCGGTTGCCGCTCCCGCCCCACGGCACCGCCCGCCGGTGTGGGGCGGTGCCGCGAGTACCGGGCCGCGCGGGGGGCCGATGAGTTCGGGGGACGGGCCGAGTCCCCACATCGAGGTGGACCGCACGCGCGATGCGGCCGGACACACAACCGGGAGGACCCCATGACCGCCAATGCCCTGCCGCCCGTCGTGGACGCCGACACCTGGCAGCGCCGGCTCGACGAGCTGCGCGCCCGGGAGAAGGCCGCGACGCGCGAACTCGACGCGATCGCCGCCCAGCGTCGCCGCATGCCGATGGTCGAGCTGCCCGACTACACCCTGGAGGGCGAGCAGGGCCCCGTCCGGCTCGCGGACGTCTTCGGCGGCGCCTCGCAGCTGATCGTCTACAACCACATGTGGTTCGCGGGCGAACGGTGGCAGTGCGGGGGCTGCACCTGGCTCACCTCCCAGTACACGCGGCTGGAGTTCCTCCGCAACTACGACGCCCGGTTCGTGGTCGTCACCCAGGGCCCGATCGAGGAGGCGCTCGCCTACAAGCGCCGTGTCGGCAACCGGATGGCCTGGTACTCCACGGCCAACAGCACGTTCGGCGCCGACGTCGGAGCCCCGCCCGGCGGCGGGTTCGCCGTCAACGTGTTCCTGCGCGACGGCGCGACCGTCTACCGCACATGGCATACCGACGGCCGCGGAACCGAGCAGCTCAGCCACACTTTCCCGCTGATCGACGTGCTCCCCTACGGGCGGCGGGAGGAGTGGCAGGACTCACCCGAAGGCTGGCCGCGTTCGCCCGCCTACAGCGGCTGGCCCGGTTCCGACGACGTTGCCGCCCTCTACGGCGAGGAGGACTGAGCGCCGCCCACCCCCGGCGGCGGCCGACCGGGTGCCGCACCCCGCCGCTGAGACGACCGGCGGTCCGCGGAGGACGAGCTTCGCGCGGTGCCCGGTGCGGTCGGTCCGGCTTCGGCTGCGCGCCCGGATCACTGCGCCGGAGGCCGCTCGGCCGGCGCGGAGGCCGCCGCGGCGTCGTAGCGGCGGGCCAGGTGGGCGAAGGCCTCCGCCAGCTCGCGCGGGCCCACGACCTCGATGCCGGCGTCGAACATGCCGAGGGTGGCGGCCAGGCCGGGCCACGACCACGAGCCCAGCACGACCCGGCACCGGTGCGGCCCGAGCTCCTCGACGAGGCCGTCGCGGAGGTAGCGCGCGACCTCGGCGGCGGGCAGAGCCAGGACCGCCTCGCCGCGGCACGGCCACCGGTCGTTGCCGGCGCCGCCCTGAAACCGCGCGGATACGAAGGCGGCGACGTCGCCCCCGGGAAGCGCGCGCGGGGTGAAACGCGGGCCCGTGGGCGTGCGCGGGGTGATCCGGTCGGCGCGGAAGGTGCGCCAGTCCTCGCGGTCGAGGTCCCAGGCGACCAGGTACCAGCGCCCGCCCCAGGTGACCAGGTGGTGGGGCTGCACCCGGCGGGACTGGGCAGCGGGGCCGCCGCGGCCCGGCTCCGGCGCAGAGGCGGGGGAGTGGTCGAAGCGCAGCACCTCGCGGGCGTGCACGGCCGCGCCCAGGGCCATGAGCACCCCGCTGTCGACCCGCGGCCGGTGCCCCGCGGCCGAGCGCTCGACGGCGGTGGCCTGGAAGGTGTCGATGCGGCGGCGCAGCCGCGCGGGCATGACCTGGCGGACGGTGTTCAGCGCGCGTTCGGCCCCCTCCTCGATGCCGGCACCGGTGGTCGCGGCGATGCGCAGCGCCACGGCGAGCGCGACGGCCTGCTCGTCGTCGAACTGCAGCGGGGGCAGGTCGGCGCCGGCGTCGAGCCGGTAGCCGCCGTCGGGTCCCTTGTCGGCCGCGATGGGATAGCCCAGTTCGCGCAGGCGGTCGACGTCGCGGCGCACGGTGCGCGGGCTGACCGCCAACCGCTCGGCCAGCACCGCCCCCGGCCAGTACCGGCGCGCCTGGAGCAGGGACAGCAGGGACAGCAACCGCGCTGAGGTTTTCGGCATGAACCCATCCTCGCGCAAGAAGAGGACACAACCTGTCCGCGCCTGCTGCGACTGTGGTCCCATGACCGACAACGACCCGAAGGACACCGCCATGACCGTCGCGACGACGCCCTCCACCACGCTCGACGGCGAGCGGGCCGACCTGCTCGCCGAGCTCGCGAACGCACGCGCGTTCCTGATCAACACGGTGCGCGGACTCGGCGACGAGCAGATCGGACAGCGCCCCACGGCCAGCGCGCTGTGCCTGGGCGGGCTGGTCAAGCACGTCGCCTCCGTCGAGGAGTCGTGGCTGCGCTTCGCGGTCGAGGGCGCCTCGGCGATGAGCTTCGCCCTTCCCGACGGCGTCACCTGGGACGATCTCATGGCCGGAACCGCGCGGGAGATGCCGCAGTGGGCCATCGACCGCGAGAACGAGTTCGCGGTGCAGCCCGGCGAGACGCTGGCCGGGATTCTGGAGCGCTACGAGCGGGTCGCCGTCCGAACCCGGGAGGTCGTCGCCTCCGTGGAGGACCTCTCGGCGACGCATCCGCTGCCGGAGGCGCCCTGGAGCGAGCCGGGGGCGGCGCACAGCGTGCGCCGGGTGCTGATGCACGTCATCGCCGAGACCGCCCAGCACGCCGGGCACGCCGACATCCTGCGCGAGACGATCGACGGCCAGACGTCGACCTGACCGGAGCCGCCCGCTACACGGCGGGCCGGGCACGACCGCGCCTGCCGCCGCCGGCCGGCGAACGCACGGAGGACCCGACCCGATGGATGTACTCGACACCCGTGCGCTCAACCGCGCGACGCTCGCCCGCCAGCTACTGCTGGAGCCCTCCGGCATGCCGGTGCTCGACGCCGTCGCGCACCTGTGCGGCATGCAGGCGCAGGAGCCGCAGGAACCCTTCGTCGGACTCTGGTCGCGGCTGCGCGCCTTCGACCCGTCGGCGCTCTCGGACCTGCTCACCGAGCGGCGCGTGGTCCGCACCCACCTCATGCGCCGCACCGTCCACCTCCTCGCCGCCGAGGACGTCCTGGCCTGGCGGTCGCGCCACGAGGCCATGCTGCGCCAGCGGGTCCTGGGCGTCTACCGCCGCGAGTTCGACGGAGTCGACCTCGACGCGCTCGCGGCGGCCGCCCGCAAGGTGACGGCCGACGGCGAAGCCCGGACCACGGCCGAGCTCGCGCGCGAACTCGCCGAGTACCGGCCCGAGCCGGGGCCGCGGGCGCTGGGGGAGATGGTCGGCGCCCTGGTCCCGATGGTGCAGGTGCCGCCGCGCGGGCTGTGGCGAACGAAGGGCGGCGTGCGCACCGTGCCGCTGGCGTCGTGGCTGGGGCGCGAGGCCGACCCGCCCGCCCCCTGCGGTCCCGGTCCCGACGGCTGCGACCCCGCGGGCCGGGCCCTGGTGCGGCGCTACCTGGCGGCGTTCGGCCCCGCCGCATCGGCCGACCTGCGCGCCTGGTGCGGCCTGGCCGGACTCCCCGCCGCGGTCTCGGCGATGCGCGAGGAGCTGGCCGTCTTCCGCGACGAGCGCGGCCGGCGGCTGCTGGACCTGCCCGACGCGCCGCGCCCCGACGGCCGCACCCCCGCTCCGGTGCGGTTCCTGCCCGCGTTCGACAACGCGGTCCTGGGCTATTGCGACCGCACCCGCATCATCGACGACACCCACCGCGGCCTGTCCGTGACGGGCGCGCGCTTCGTCCTGGTCGACGGCCGGGTCGCTGCGACCTGGAGCGCCGAGGAGGGCACGGTGGCGGTGAGCCCGCTGCGCGGATTCTCCCGCGCCGAGCGCGGGGCCGTGGCCGAGCAGGGGCGGGCGCTGGCGTCGCTGCTGTCGCAGGGCCAGAGCCGCCGCGTCCGCATCGCCGGAGGCGGGGGCGGCCGCTGAGCGGCGCCCGCGACCGCCCAGCGCCTGCTCCGCGGATTGCCGGCCGGCCTGCTCAGGCGTCGAAGCGGCGGCGGGAGGCTTCGATGTGTCCGATGTAGTGGCGGGTCCAGCCACACATCGACTCGACCGTCGCGCGCAGGCCCCGGCCGGCCTCGGTGAGGGTGTACTCCACCCGCGGCGGCACGGTCGGGTGCACGGTGCGCTCGACCAGGCCGTTGCGCTCCAGCATGCGCAGGTTCTGAGTGAGCATCTTGTGGCTGATCCCCTCGACCCTGTCGCGCAGCTCGTGGAAGCGCAGGGTGCCGCCGCCGAGGAACTCGACGATCAGAAACGCCCACTTGTTGGCGACGTCGGAGAAGATCTCCCGCGCCAGCGAGTCCGCGCGCGCCAGGTCCGCGTCCTCCGGCGGGCCCGTGTACTGCGTGGTCACCATAGGGTTCCCCTGTCACTGAAAAGTGCGTTCTTCCATGTCAGAGCACACTCTCCTATGGTTTCCGAGTAACCGCAAGAGAGCACGGTGGCGGCGGCCTCGCGCGCTCGCCCCGCTCTCCCACCACGAAGGGAAGGGCGCCCACGATGGCGATCACTCTGGTCAACCCCGTCGGACTGCCGGAGATCGGCGCCTACCGGCACGTGTCGGTGGCCTCGGGCTCGAAGCTGGTCTTCGTCGCCGGACAGGTGGCCTGGAACGCCGAGGGGACGACGGTCGGCGAGGGCGACCTCGCCGCGCAGGTCGAGCAGTGCTACCTCAACGTCGCCACCGCTCTGGCCGGGGTCGGCGGCACCTTCGGCGACGTGGCGAAGCTGACCGTCTACGTCGCCGGCTGGACCCCCGACCGGATGCCGCAGCTCATGGACGGCCTCTCCCGGGCGGCGGCGGCGCTGGGCACCGCCCCCGCCCCGCCCGCCTCGCTGGTGGGCGTGGCCGCGCTGGACGTGCCCGAGCACCTGGTCGAGGTCGAAGCGACCGCGGTCCTCGACTGAGCCCTGATCGAGTCGGGGCCCTGCCGCGGGCCGCCGGCACCGGCAGCGCAAGAACGCTTCGGCAGCAGGCCAAGCGCAGGTCGGCGGAGCGGTCGGATCGACCGCGGGCCGCACGCGGCCGCGACCGCGTCAGCCCCGCGCGTACAGCTCCCGCTCGGCTGCGCCGCGCCAGTGGGGTGCACCCGCCTGGTCGGCGACGGCGCGGGCCCGGCGGTAGTGGCCGACGGCCTCCGACTCCCGGCCCAGATCGCGGGCCAGCCCGCCCAGGTGGTGGGCGACGGGCCCCAGCACGACGAGGCCGCTGCCGGCCCCGGCCAGCTCGTCGGCGGCCGGCAGCAACCGCTCGTAGGCGCGCCGCATCCGGTCCTGATCGCCGCATGCGCGCGCGGAGCGGGCGTCCAAGCAGGTCAACGCCTCGTTGAGTAGCCCCGCCGGTGCGGGCGGCGGTGCCGCAGAGGCCGCCTCGCCCGTGCCGAGCAGCGGCAGAGCCCACGGGGCGTAGGGACCCCAGTCCGACCCCGTCAGGTCCGCGTGCCCGCCGGGCCCGTGGGCCGGCCCGCCCGGCTGCAGGCGCAGGCACAGCCGCGCCAGCGGCACGGCGCCCTGCGCCAATCCGGGCATGCCGGAGCCGGCCAGGGGAGCGGCCGCGGCGCGGTAGGCCGACTCGGCATCGGCGAAACGGCCCGCCGCGGCCGCGCGCACGGCCGCATACAAGCCGGTGAACACGGCCACATGGCCGATCTCGTAGCGGTCGCCCAGCTCGCCCACCGCGGCGGCGTGGGCGTCGGCGGCGCAGAAGTCGGCACATGCGCCGTGCGCCTGCATCTGCACGAGCCGGCCCAGCACCTCGTAGGCGACCAGGCCCGCGCCGGAGGCGACCTCGATCAGCTCGGCGCCGATTCCGGCGCGCAGCCGCGCCCCTCCGGCGGTGTGGAAGGACTGCATGAATCGGGCGTTGAGGGCCGCGCACAGCAGCGCGGCGCCGCCGCGGCGGCGCGCAAGGGCCTCGGCCCGGCGCGCGGCGGCGGGACCGCGCCGGCCCGCGTCGCCCCGCAGCTCCAGCGCGAGCGCGACCAGCAGGCGGCAGCGCAGCTCCTCGCCGCCGTCCGGAGTGCGCGCCTCCAGCGCCGACAGCGCCTGCTGGGCGGCGCCGGCGACGCGGGCGGAGAGGTCCTCGTCGTCGTTGCGCGGCCACAGCGCCGGCACGTCGAAGGCGGTGACCACCCGCCCCAGCAGTTCGGGGTCCTCCAGCCCGGCGGCCGCCTCCACGGCGCGGCCCCGGTGGGCGCGTGCCTCCTCCAGCCGCCCGGTCACCGCCAGCCCCCGCACCATGCCCATGACCGCCTCCAACCGCGTCCGCACGGGGGCACCGCTGCGCTCGCAGGCCGCGGCGGCCGCGCGCCACAGGCGCGCGGACTCGTGCGGGGCGAAGCGGGCCTCGGCCCGGCGGGCGGCCTCGCGCGCATAGGCGGCGGCGCGCTCGTCGGCGCCGGGGATGTCGGCGCGGGCGAAGTGGTGGGCCAGCGAGGCGGCCTCGCCCGGGCGCAGCCGCTCCAGGGCGCGAGCGGCGGCACCGTGCCAGCGGGCGCGGCGCGGCCCCGACAGCCCGGTGTAGACGGCGTCGCGTACCAGGACGTGGGAGAAGCGCAGCCGGCGCGGCCCGGGTTCGGTGAGGAATCCGGCCTGGAGCGCGGAGTCGAGGGCGTCGAGCATGCCACCGCCGTCGGCGCCGTCCTCGGCCACCGCGGCCAGCACGTCGCAATCGACGTCGCGGCCGATCACCGAGGCCCGGCCCACGAGCCGCCGCGCGGCCGGGTCGAGGCCGGCCAGGCGGTGGCGGATCAGGTCGCCCACCCCGGGCGGGATGTCGTCGAGCGCGCGGGCGCCCTGGTCGGCGTAGAGGCGGGCGAGCTCGCGCACGTAGAAGGGGTTGCCGCCGCTGCGGCGGTGGATCGCGGCCGCGGTGGCCTCGTCGGCGGCGCGGCCGGCGACTCCGGCCACGACCCGGCCGGTGTCGCGCAGGGAGAGCCCGTCCAGGTACAGCCGCAGGGGTTCGCGCCGGGCCAGGCGCGCCAGCGCGCGGGTCAGCGCCGGGGTGATCGCGTCGCTGCGGTAGGTGCCCACCACCAGCACCGGACGGGTTCCCGGATGGGCGGCCAGCCCGGCCAGCAGCTCCAGCGTCTCCTCGTCGGCGCGGTGCAGGTCGTCGGCGACCAGCAGGACCGGGGCGCGGCGGGCGGCGGCCTCCACCAGCGCGGCGGCGCGGCCCAGCGCCTGGAAGCGGGCCGCGGCCGGGTCGCGGGGAGTGTCCTCGCCCGCGGGCTCGGCCGGGGCCGCGGGGGCGGGGGCGGCCTCCTCCAGCGCCGCGGCGATGCGCTCCCAGGTCCAGGCCGGCGGGGCCCCCTCGTGCTCCGGGCACTCGCCCCACGCGGTGATCCACCCCCGCCCGGACAGGCGTGCCGCCAGGTCGCGGGCCAGCGCGGTCTTGCCGGCCCCGGCGCCGCCGGCGACCAGCGCCGCGACGGTGCCGCCCCGCTCGGCGCGATCGGCGGCCCGCTCCAACTCACCGGTCTCGCCGGCACGGCCCAGCAGCGGGTGCGCCGGCGCGGCCGTCGGCGGGGGGAGCGCGGACGGGGGCGGCGCCTGCTCCCGAGGGCGAGGGCTCAGCCGCGGCGCCTGGGCGAGGATGTCGGCCTCCAGCGTGCGCAGCCGCTCGCCCGGATCCACGCCCAGCTCCTCGGCCAGCGTGCGGCGGGCCCGCCGCAGCGCCGCCAGCGCGTCGCCCTGGCGGCCCGAGCGGTACAGCGCCAGCGCCAGGTGGTGCCAGGCGTCCTCGCGCAGCGGGTGGGCGCCGACGTGGGCCCGCAGGTCGGCGGCGGCTTCGGCCGCCCGACCCGACCCGATCAGCGCCTCGGCGCGGTGCTCCGCGGCCGCCAGGCGCACCTCCTCCAGCCGCTCGGCGGCGCCGCGCGCCCACGGGTGCTCGGCGAACTCGGCGTAGGCGGGACCGCGCCACAGCTGCAGGGACCGCTCCAGCTCCTCCAGGGCCGGGCCCGGCCGCGCGTCGACCAGCAGGGCCCGCCCGCGCGCCACCCCCGCCTCGAACCGGCCGGCGTCGACCGCACCCGGCGCGGCCCGCAGCACGTAGCCGGGGGCGGCGGTGGCCAGCAGGCGCGCCGGGCTGCGCGGCGGCCGACCGGGTTCCAGCGCGCGGCGCAGGTCGGCCACGAACGTGCGGATCGCCGCGACCGCGCCGTCCGGTGCCTGCGCGGGCCACAGATCCTCCACCAGCCGCTGCACCGGCACGACCCGCCCGCCGGCCACCAGAAGCCGCGCGAGCAGCGCCCGCTGCCGCGGCCCCTTCAGCGCCACCGCCCCGCTCGGGCCGGCGGCCTCCAGCGGCCCCAGCACGGCGAAGCGCACCGCGGCCGCGTCGTCGGTATCGCCGGTCATGGCATCGAATCTAGCCGGGCGCACCCGGTGCGGCGTCCGGGGCGCCGACGCTTGGCCGCTGCTCATCGGCTGCTCATCGCCGCCCGGCAGGCTGCGGGGGAACCGAAACGAGCCATTGGAGAAGGAGTCCGCGGTGCAACCGGAACCGACCATCGAAGGATTCGACTACCGGCGTCTGCCCGGCGCCGACGGGGTGGAACTCAACGTCGCCGTCAGCGGCTCCGGAAGCCCGGTCGTGCTGCTGCACGGCTTCCCCCAGACCCACCTGATGTGGCGCCACGTCGCCGCCGACCTGGCCGCCGACCACACCGTGATCTGCCCCGACCTGCGCGGCTACGGTGACAGCGACAAGCCCGCCGACCCCGGCGGCGGCGCGGCCTATGCCAAGCGCACCATGGCCGCCGACATCGTCGCGGTGGCCGCGGCGCTGGGCCACGACCGGTTCGCGGTGGCCGGCCACGACCGCGGGGCCCTGGTGGCGCTGCGCGCCGGGCTGGACCACCCCGGCACCGTCACGCACGTGGCCGCGCTGGATGTTCTGCCGGTACCGCAGATGTGGGAGGCGCTGCACGGGCGCGCCGGGGCGGTGGGCTTCCACCTGTACCTGATGGCCCAGCCCGCCGACCTGCCCGAGAAGCTCATCTCCGGTGCGCCCGAGGCCTTCTTCGGCCACTTCCTGGACCTCTGGTCCCAGGATCCCGGCGCGATCCCCCCGCGGCTGCGCGCGGTCTATGTGGCCAAGTCCGCCGCGGCGGTGGACTCCATCGTCGCCGACTACCGCGCTTCGGCCGGTGTCGACGCCGACCTCGACGAGGCCGACCAGCGGGCCGGCCGGCAGCTGGCGATGCCGGTGTCGGTGCTGCAGCAGGACTGGGGTGCGGTGCTGGGCTACGACGCCGCGGCGATGTGGCGGCCCTGGGCCCCCGACCTGGACCACGCCACCGTCTCCTGCGGCCACTTCATGGCCGAGGAGGCCCCGGCCGAGGTCGTCGGGGCGCTGCGTGCTCTGCTGGCGCGCTGACGCCGATGGGGGGCTCGACTCGCCCACAGCGGCCCAACCCCGTTGATCTTGTAGCCATCGTGAAGGAAAACGGTTTCCAGTGACGATAGCTACAAGATCGGCGGTGCTGTGCGGAGCGGGAGTGCGGCGACGGTCTTTGCCAGAACCGCAACACCGCTTGCTCCCTGCGCGGTGGTGGCCGCAGGATTCCCCAGAGAGGCGCCCCGGCGCGGCCCGCGCCGGAGCCCCCGCCGGGCCGCCGGGACCACAGGACACGAGGGCAAGGGAGACCACCGATGAACGACGACGCCGCCACCGCGGGGCAGCGGTTCTGGGACGCCCGCTACAGCGAGAGCCGGCGCGTGTGGAGCGGTGAGCCCAACGCCGCCCTCGTCGCCGAGACCGCCGGCCTGGAGCCCGGCACCGCACTGGACTTGGGCTGCGGCGAGGGGGCCGACGCGGTGTGGCTGGCACGGCGCGGGTGGCGCGTAGTCGGCGCCGACGTCTCCGGGGTCGCCCTGGAGCGCGCCCGCGCCCACGCCGACGAGGCCGGCGTGGGTGAGCGCACCGAGTTCCAGCGCCACAACCTGGGCGCCTCGTTCCCCGAGGGGCGCTTCGACCTGGTCTCGGCGTGCTTCCTGCACTCCTGGCAGGACCTGCCCCGCGAACCCGTGCTGCGCACCGCCGCCTCGCGCATCGCCTCCGGCGGGACGCTGCTGATCGTCGGCCACGTCGGCGAGCCCATGTGGGTGGAGGAGGTCGGCTCCTACGTCGAGCAGCCCACCGCCGCCGAGGTCCTGACGTCGCTGGAACTGCCCGAGGCGGAGTGGGAGGTCCTGGTCGCCGAGGAGCGCAAGCGCGCCCATGCCGGCCCCGGCGGCCACGACACCGACAGCGTCGTCAGACTGCGCCGCCGCTGACACCGCCCCGCCGTACCGCCCGGCGCCGCGGACCGGCTCCGCTCCTCAAGGACCCCGGTGGCCTCCGCCGGACGCGCCGCACGCTCGGCGGCGCGGCGCGTCTCAGGGCAGGCGCTCGATCTGCAGGGCCGCGTCCAGGGCCAGCAGCCGCTCGGGGGCGGCGGTGACCACCGGCCAGCCGCGGGTGCGCGCCGAGAACGCCACATGCGCGGCGTCGACGGTCTCGCCCGGCGGACGGGCGCGGGCGCGCGCGGAAAGGTCTCCGCAGCGCCCCGCCGTCTCCGCGGTGAGCTCGTCGACCACCGCGGGCGCCAGCGCGACCAGCTCGCGCAGCACGGCGCGTGCCGGTTCCGACAACTGGGCGCGGGCCGCCAGCAGCGCCGCGGCGGGCACGGCCAGCACCAGCGCTCCCGAGCGCTGGGCCGCTCCTACGAGGGCGCGGGCATAGATCCGGCCGGTGGCGTAGTCGGTCAGCGCCGTGGTGTCCAGGACGCGTCCGCCGATCACCGGGAGGCCGATTCCACGCCCAGGCGCCGCATCATGTCGTCGATGGCCTCGTCGATGCCCCAGGCGTCGACCACGCGCGCCGATTCCTCGGCCGACATGGTGCCGGGCCGCTCCGCCGCGCGCAGCGCCGCGCGGTCGCCTTCGCGGTCCAGCGCGGCCAGCGCCCGGTCGGCTTCAGTCGGCGACAGCTCGCCGGAGTCGAGCCGCTCGCGCAGTTCCTCACGCGGGTCACGGTCAGCCATGGCCGCAATTGTAAGCCGCCCCGCCCCCGTCGGCGAGCCCTCCGGAACCGCCTGCTTCTTCCGAGGCGTGACCGGAGGGGCCCTCCGCAGCGGGGGCAGCAGGCCGCGGGAGTGCAAAGCCCGCCGCCCTCCCGCACCGGCCGCGCGCGGGAGGACGGCCGCCCCGCGGACCCGCCCCGACCCGCCCCGGGCCCGGTCGGCGTCCGCCGGCTGCGCGGTCAGACCAGGGTCGAGATGCAGAAGGGGTGGCCGGCGGGGTCCAGCAGCACCCGCCAGCGGCCGGGATCCGGTTGGGTCGCGGGCGCGGACGCGCCCCGGTCCAGCACGTGGGCCTGCGCGGCCTCCAGGTCGTCCACCCCCAGCTCGATGTGCGCCCGCTTCTCCCGGGCGGGATCGGGCCAGCTCGGAGGCCGGTAGTCGGCAAGAAGGCTGAACCCCAGCCCCGCCTCGCCCTCGCGCCCGAGGAACACGAAGTGATCGCTGGAGAAGGCCACGGGAAGATCGAGGAGGTCGCCGTAGAAGCGGGCCAAAGCGGCCGGGTCCGGGCAGTCGAAGGTAATGGCCGCATACCGGAAAACGGGTGCGGACACGGTGTCGGTATCCATGGCCGCGATGCTAGGAGCACACCCGGACAGGGCCCGTCCGCGATACCCCGCACCCGCCCGGGCTCAGGCCTCCTCGGGGTCGTGGCCGCGCACCGAGCGGCCGCCGTCCAGGGGCACCACGGCCCCGGTGAGGAACCGGGCCCCGTCGCCGAGCAGGTAGGCCACCGCGTCGGCGACCTCCTCCGGCTCGCCCACCCGGCCCAGCGGGTGCAGCCGCGCCAGCTGCTCCCGGATGTCCAGCGCCTCCCCGGGCTCCCGCCCCGCCAGAAGCAACGCGTAGCGCTCCGTGGCCACCGACCCCAGCGCCAACGCGTTGGCGCGCACCCCGTGCGGCCCGTAGTCCACGGCCACCGCCCGTGTCAGGCCCTCCACGGCCGCCTTGGCGCTCGCGTAGGCCATAGCGCCGGGCACGGGGCGCTGGGCCTGGTGAGAGGAGACGTTGACGATCGCGCCGCCGGCACCGGCCCCCAGGAACCGCCGCACCGCCACCGCGCACCCGGTCACCACAGGCGCGAGGTTGGCGGTGATCAGCTCCGTCATCCGCGCCGGCGCCGTGGCGTGCAGGTCGGCGTCGCGGAACACCGCCGCGTTGTTGACCCAGCCGCCCAAGGCGCCGAACCGCTCGGCGGCGTCGGCTGCGGCCTCGGCCACCGCCTCCTCGGCCGCGTCCCCCGACACCGCCGCCAGGAACCGGGGCCGATCCGCCGCCCACTGCAGCGCCCGCTCATCGGCGTCGACCGCCACCACGGCCCCGCCATCCTCCACCAGGCGCTCGGCGACGGCGCGCCCGATGCCCCGCCCGGCCCCGGTCACCACATAGCTGCGCCGCATCCGCGCAGCATCCCACTCGGCGGCCGCCGCGCCAACCCCCCGCTGAGACGCGCACGTATGCCGCCGAGCATGTCGGCCATGGCCCTGCCCCGCCCGGCGGCGTTGACTGGGACCCATGACGACCAACACGCACACGCCCCCCTCCACCACGCTGGTGCTGGGCGGCACCGGCAAGACCGGCCGCCGCGTCGCGCGGCGGCTGTCCGAATCCGGCCGAGCGGTCCGCATCGGCTCGCGGTCGGGCCGGCCCCGCTTCGACTGGCAGGACGAGGCCACATGGGAGCCGGTCCTGGCCGGGGCCGACAGCGCCTACATCGCCTATGCCCCCGACGTGGGCCTGCCCGGCGCCGACGCGGTCGTCGGCCGGTTCGCCCGGGCCGCCGCGGCGGCCGGCGTCACCCGCCTGGTGCTGCTCAGCGGCCGCGGCGAGCCCGGCGCCCTGCGCAGCGAGCAGGCGCTGCGCGCCGCCGGAGCCGACTGGACCGTCGTGCGCTCCAGCTTCTTCATGCAGAACTTCACCGAGGACTTCCTGGCTGCCGGGGTCGCCGACGGCGAGGTCGCCTTCCCGGCCGGGCAGACGGGGGAGCCGTTCGTCGACGCCGAGGACGTCGCGGCGGTCGCCGCCGCCGCCCTGCTGGAGCCCGGCCACAGCGGCCGCGTCTACGAGGTCACCGGCCCCCGCCCGCTGACCTTCGCCCAGGCGCTCGCCGAGATCGGCGCCGCCGCCGGCCTCACCCCCGCCTACCGGCCCCTCACCACCCGGGAGTTCGCCGCCGGCCTGGTCGCCGACGGGGCCGACCCCGCCTTCGCCGCCTCCCTGTCCGCCCTGCTGGGCGAGGTGCTCGACGGGCGCAACACCCGCCCCTCCGGCGGCGTCCGCCAGGCGCTGGGGCGCGAGCCCTGCGACTTCGCCGACTTCGCCCGCGCCGCCGCCGCGGCCGGCGCCTGGCGCACCGCCCCCGCGGAGGCGACCGGTGCCTGAGATCGTGCGGCAGGCGGCGCTGGTGGCGGCCGCCGCGGACACCGGACTGTTCGCGGGCCTGTTCACCGCCTTCGCCTACGCGGTCATGCCCGGGCTGGCGCGCGCCGGCGACACCGCGTTCGTCGAGGCCATGCAGGCCATCAACGCCGCCATCCTCAACCCGGTCTTCGCCGCGGTCTTCGCGGGCACCCCGGTCCTGCTCGCCGCAGCCGCGGCGGCGCACCTGGGCGAGGACGGCTCCGCCGCGGCGTGGCTGGGCGCGGCACTGGCGCTGGTGGCTGCGGTGATCGCGGTGACGATGGCGCTCAACGTGCCGCTCAACAACGCGCTGGAGCGCGCCGGGCACCCCAGCGGCCCCGACCAGGCCGCCCGGGCCCGCCGCGCCTTCGAAACCGCCTGGGTGCGCTGGAACGTGCTGCGGGCGGCACTGTCGGTCGCAGCACTGGCCTGCACAGCAGCGGCTCTCGCCGCCTGACCGCGGGCTCCGCGACGGGAGAACCCCGCCGGCGGAGCCCGCTCCACGGACCCGCCGACACGGTAATTCGGCTGGCTCCGCACGCCCCGACGCGCCAAGATGGTCGCCAAGCCGCACCCGGCGGCGCGAAAGGGGAGCAGGCGATGCGCACCAACCGGCTCGGCCGCAGCGGCGTCGAGGTCACCGAACTGGGCTTCGGCGGCGGACCGCTGGGCGGGCTGTACGCCCCGCTGGACGACGCCACCGCCGCCGACGCGCTGCAGGCCGCCTGGCAGGCGGGCGTCCGCTATTTCGACACCGCACCCCACTACGGCATCGGCCACTCCGAGCGCCGCACCGGCGCCCTGCTCGCCCGCCACCCCGCCGGCTCCTACACCGTCTCCACCAAGGTCGGCCGCCTGCTGGTGCCCCAGCAGGCCGACGGCGCCACCGACCCCCACTTCCACGTCCCCGCCACCCACCGCCGCGTGTGGGACTTCTCCCGCAACGGCGTCCGCACCAGCCTGGCCGACTCCCAGGAGCGCCTGGGCGTCGAGCGGGTCGACGCCGCCTACCTGCACGACGCCGAGAACCACGCCGAGGCCGCCTTCAACCAGGGCTATCCCGCCCTGGCCGAACTGCGCGAACAGGGACTGGTGGGCGCCATCGGTGCGGGCATGCACGACAGCGCGCTGCTGACGCGGCTGGTGCGCACCTGCGACGTCGACGTCGTCATGGTCTCGGGCCGCTTCACCCTCCTCGACCACAGCGCACTGGACGACCTCATGCCCGCCTGCACCCAGCGCGGCGTCTCGGTGCTGGCGGCCTCGGTGTTCAACTCCGGACTGCTCGCCCGCGCGGAACCGGACGAGGACGCCTACTACGACTACGCGCCCGCCGGCGCGGCGGTGCGCGAGCGCGCCCGCGCCCTCGCCGAGGTCTGCGCCGGCCACGGCGTGACCCTCCCGCAGGCCGCGCTGGCCTTCCCGCTGCGCCACCCGGCGGTGGCCGCCGTGGTGGTGGGCATGCGCACGGCCGAGGAGGTGCACGCCGACACCGCCGCCTTCGAGGCGCCGGTCCCCGAGGCGCTGTGGAGCGACCTGCGCCGCGCCGGCCTCATCGACCCGCGCGCCCCCGAGGGGGAGTGACCGCCGCCGCGGGCCGACCAGGGCCGACCGCCCCCGGCGGCGCGCCTCGCGCACGCGCGAGCACACGGCCGTAGCGCCGCGGTGGCCGACCACCGACCCCGCCTCCTGGCCCCGGTGGAGGACACGGCGCGCAAGCGCGATCGGCGGCGGCCGGGGCGGGCATAGGCTGGCGCCGGCCCTCCACCGAGCGCGGCCCATAGCCCCCGACCCCGCGAACGAAAGGAACCGCAGTGACCGACCAACTCCACCCCATGCCCGCCGACTGGCGGCGCGCCCTGGCCGTCGTCGCCCACCCCGACGACCTGGAGTACGGTGCGGCCGCGGCCATCGCCTCCTGGGTCGACAGCGGACGGGAGGTCGCCTACCTGCTGGCCACCCGCGGCGAAGCCGGCATCGCCACCATGGAACCCGCCCGCGCCGCCGAGGTGCGCGAGCGCGAGCAGCGGGCCAGCGCCGCCGTCGTGGGCGTGTCCACGGTGGAGTTCCTCGACCACCGCGACGGCGTCGTCGAGTACGGCCCCGCGCTGCGCCGCGACATCGCCGCCGCGATCCGCCGGCACCGCCCCGAACTGGTCGTCACCCTCAACCACCGCGACACCTTCGGCGGCACCTACTGGAACACCCCCGACCACCGGTCGGTGGGCCGGGCCGTGCTGGACGCCGCCGCCGACGCGGGCAACCGGTGGATCTTCCCCGACCTGGCCGAACAGGGCCTGCAACCGTGGGAGGGCGTGCGCTGGGTCGCGGTGGCCGCCTCGCCCCAGCCCACCCACGCTGCGGAGGCCGAGCCCGGCATGGAGCGCGCCGTGCACTCGCTGCTGGAACACCGCGCCTACATCGAGGCGCTGACCGACGCCGACCCCGAAACCTACGTCCGCGACTTCATGGCGTGGGCCACCGGCGCGACCGCCGAACGCTTCGGTGGCCGCCCGGCCGTGTCCTTCGAGCTGTTCCCCCGCTAACCCGAGAAGGCTGCGCCGGGCCGGACCGGGGGCCGGGCGTGCTCAGCGGGTATCGGCGGCCAACCGCAGCGCCAAACCCGCGAAGACGGTGCCCGAGAACGCGTGCAGCACCCGCTGGACGAGGGGACGGCGGCGCAGCGCGTCGCCCAGCCGGCCCGAGAGCAGCCCCGCGGAGGCGTCCACGCACAGTCCCACCATGATGAACAGCGTTCCCAGAAGGAAGAACTGGGCGGCCACGTGCCCGCGGGAGGGGTCGATGAACTGCGGGAAGAACGCCAGAAAGAACACGACCACCTTGGGGTTGGCGAGGTTGGTCAGCATCGCCCGCACGAACACCCGCACCTGCCCGGCCCCGACCGCCGCGCGGGCCGGGGCGGCCTCGGCCGCCCTGGCCCGCGCGGCGTCGCGAAACGCCAGCACCGCCAGCACGACCAGGTAGCAGGCGCCCGCGATCCGCACCGCGGTGAACGCGGCGGGGAAGGCCTCCAACACCGCGCCCAGCCCCAGCGCGGCGGCGGTGGTATGCACCGCCAGCCCGGCCGAGACCCCCACCGCCGCCAGCAGCCCCGCGCGCGGACCCGACGACAGCCCGGTGGCGGTGATGAACACCATGTCGGGCCCCGGCGCAAGCGACATCAACAGCGCAGCCAGGCAGAACGCCGCGGCCACATGCGGATCGACCAGCATCGGCACCCCCGTTCTCACACCCCGGCCCCGCACCGAGGCACCGGGCGGAGGCGGCCGGCCGATCCTACGCCCGCCCGGCCGCCGGCTCCATCCGGTTTGCTCCCGCATCAAACGCCCCCGCCCGGACTCTCTTCCGCGCCCGGCCCCCGCACAGGATCCAGGCACCGCGGCGACACCCGGCGACACAGGAAGCAGGCCGGCATGGCACACCGCGGCGGTGGTCTTCGACTGGCGCGGGACACGCGCGCTGCCCCTGAGCCGGCGCCAGTGGGCGCGTGAGACCCTGCGCCGTGCCGGGCGCCCCGACACCCCCGGCGGCCGCGGCCGAGCTCGCGGACCGCCTGGCCGCGGCGCCCGGCCGGCTGCGGCTGGAGTCCTCCGACATCGACACCGACGCCGACCTGCACCGGCGCACCTACCTCCAGATGCTGGCCGGCCCCGGAGTCGACCGCGCCCTGGCCAGCGCCCTCTACGCCGCCGGATCCGACACCGCGCTCAACCCCCTCGCCTGCGACGCCCTACCGTGCCTGCACAGCCCGGCCGCCCCGGGGGTGCCCGCGGCGGCCGGG
>NZ_JAVREK010000032.1:0-54752 GCF_031845375.1 Streptomonospora wellingtoniae | reverse complement strand
CAGGTCAACGCGATGTCACGCGGACAGATCTTGTATGAGTCACTCCGCCGCCCCGGCCCGCGGTGGTTCCCGTCGAAACCGCCGCGGGCACTCCCCATGATGAACCAATAGATCTTGTAGCTATCGTCACTGGCAATCGATTGCCATCACGATAGCTACAAGATCAACGGGGGGTCGGCTGACGCGGGGCCCGGCCGAGCGCCGCCTCGTCGAGGCGGTACAGGAAGCGCAGGCGCTTCTCGAGCGGAAAGCCCGACAGCGCCCACGTCGTGGTGACGACGGGCAGGGCGTCCGCGGGCACACAAGCGAAGGCGTCGGGCAGCACCTCGACGGCGTCGCCTTGCAGCAGGAGCGGGGGGGCGGCCGCCGCCACCGCCGTCTCCGCTTCAAGCCTCGCCAGCCGTTCCGCCCGATCCGGCTGATCCGGCCACAGGCAGGCGCGCAGCCATCGGGCGTCGTCCGCGTCGGTCACGTCGACGGGATCGAGGTCGACACCGACCCGGGTGACGACCTCGGGCATCGCCCGCGTCGGGACGGACCGGTCCCCCACGACCGAAGCCGACAGCTGCACAGGCGACGACGGGTCGCCGAGCGACTGCCCGTTGCTGTAGGCGATGCCGACGCGATCGGCATTGAGGTTGAACGCGGCCGAACAGCCCACGTCGATCAGCCCGACCGCGTCCGCGCCCGCCCGGCGCGCCGCTTCGGCGACGGCGGGATACAGCACGGCGCAGCGTCCGGCCTCATCGGGACGCGTCCGCCGGCGCGCGGCGGTGGCCGCGACCTCCTCGGTCGATCGCAGCAGCGTGTCGACCGCCGCATCGGCGGCGGCGTCGCCGTCCGCGGCGGCATAGGCCGCAGCGAGCGCCGGGGCGCTTCCGGCGAGGGCGAGATGGTGCAGCGCGGCGAGGATCAGCTCCGGGTGCCGCTTGCGCGGCGGCGCCGCCTCGACGGCGCGCAAGGCTTCGCCGGACTCGCTCAGCGCGACGGCGACGCGCTCGTACAGCGGCGACACCGCGGCGGCGTCGACCTCGCCGAAGCGGCGGTAAACCTGAGCGAGCGTGCGGGCCCTACCCACGGGTGCAGCGCCTTGCGCGATCGTCGAGGGTTCCCGTTGCGTCGGGGGCGACGGCCGCCACCGCGCGCGCGGAGCCTCGACCGGAATCCGGGTCGAGCGGCCGGAGGCGCGAGGGCACCAGCGGTGGGAACGGTTCGCCGCGGACGCCCCCCAATACCGGTTTCCGCGTCGGGAGTGTCGGCAACCGTGCCCACTTCGGATACGGCCGGGGTGCGAAGTATGGCATGACGAGACTCATGCGGCTACATCATACCGTTGAAGCAACGGTTGAGACTTTGGTAGCGGCGACCGCGGCCCAACGCCGGGAAGTCTCAAACCGGGAAACACCGACATCCGGCCGGGAAGCGTGTCCGGCATCGCGACCCCCTCGACCATGCGGGCGGGGGCGCCGAACGCCGGCGCGGCCGATCGGCGCCGAAGGCCGCCTGGAAGCCGAGGCGCGACGGCGGTGCGGGACGTGCAGCAGGACCGGGGCGCCCGACGTCCTCTGACCCCGGTCCTCGTCCGGTCACTCGGCCGGACGGCCTTCGTGTTCGTCGGCGAGCATCTCGGCCAACTCGGTCAGGATGCGCTCGTCGTCGGTGGTGAGCTCGACCTCGTCGCCGTGCCGGGCCCCCAGCGACATCAGCCCGAGGACGCTGGCGGCGTCGACGGGGGTCCCGGCCTCGCCTTCGACGACCTTGGCGATACGGATCCGGCCCTCGTGCTTGCCGGCGGCTTCGGCCAGCAGCGCGGCGGGGCGGGCATGGAGTCCTACGGGCGAGCCGATGGTGACGCGTCGGTGCATCGGGGGTCCTTTCGGGAGTGGGGAATCGCAGTCAGGCGGTGGCCGTGGCCGCGGTCGGTTCACCGACGGGCTTCCGTCCGCCGCGGCCGATGCGCTTGGCCAGCAGGACGGCGGCGGTGGAGACCGCGATCCCGATGAGGATCGCGGCCAGGTACGGCAGCGGAGCGCCCACCAGCGGCAGGACGAACACGCCCCCGTGCGGGGCCATGAGGGTGCTGCCGAAGCCGATGGCCAGGGCTCCGGCGGTGGCCGAGCCCACGACGATGGAGGGGATGACCCGGAGCGGGTCGACCGCGGCGAAGGGGATCACGCCCTCGGTGATGAAGGAGGCGCCCAGGAGCCAGGCCGGGCGGGAGCTGGCGTGCTCGGCGGGGCTGAACAGATCGCGCTTGATCTTGGTGGCCAGAGCCAGGGCGATGGGCGGCGTCATGCCCGCGGCCATTGCGGCGGCCATGATCGCGTGGGCGGTTTCGCTGCCGGTGGAGAGCCCTCCTACGGCGAAGGTGTAGGCGACCTTGTTGACGGGACCGCCCATGTCGAAGGCCATCATCGCCCCGATGAGCGCGCCCAGCAGGATCGCGTTGGTGCCGGTCAGCCCGTTGAGCCACCCGGTGACGGCCTGCATGACCACCGCAACGGGCTCGCCCACGACCACGAACATCAGGGCACCGACCACGGCCGACCCCAGAAGCGGCAGGACGAGCACCGGCATCACCCCGGCCATGGCCCGGGGCACCGGGACGCGGCGGAGCCCGGCGACGACCGCGCCGGCGAGCAGGCCCGCGAGCAGGCCGCCGAGGAACCCGGATTCCACGGCCACTGCCGCCGCGCCGCCGACGAACCCGGGCGCCAGGGCGGCCCGGTCGGCCATGGCGTAGGCGATGAAGCCCGCCAGCACCGGCACGAGGAAGTCCATCGCCAGGGTGCCGACCTGGTTGGCGAGTGCGGCCCAGCTGGTGAGGCTGAGCGGGTCGAAGTGCTCGGTGACGGGCGGGGCCTCGGTGACGTCGTAGCCGCCCAGGGCGAAGCTGATCGCGATGAGCAGCCCGCCGGCGGCCACGAACGGGATGACGTAGCTGACCCCGGTCATGAGCCACTGCCTGAGGTTGCTGCCGAACCCTCCGGTGGCGGTCACCTTCGTCTCGGGCGCAGGAGTCGCCGCGTCCGGTGCGGCCGCCTCGGCGGCCGCCCGTTCGGCCCCCGCAACGCCCGACGCCGCGGGCTCGGGGCCGCTCTGCCCCGGTTCGGCGCGTTCAGCGGCTTCGGCGGCGCGTTCGAGAAGTCCGGCGGCGTCGTTGACGGCCTGCTTGACGGTGGCCTCGACGATGGGCTTGCCCTCGAAGCGCCCGCGGTTGTGCACACCGACGTCGGCGGCGAAGACCACGGCGTCGGCCGCGGCGATGTCCGCGGCCGAGAGGGCGGAGGTACCGGCCGACCCCTGAGTCTCGACGGAGACCTCGTGCCCGGCGGCGCGCCCGGCCTGTTCGAGGGCCTCGGCCGCCATGTAGGTGTGGGCGATGCCGGTGGGACAGGACGTCACGGCCACGATCTTCACGGCGCCACCTCCGAGCGGACGTAGTCGGCCGCGTGGGCGGGGTCGTCGGCACCCAGGAGGGTGTCCGTGAACTCGGAGCGCATGAGCCGGCGGGAGAGCGCGGCCAGCACGGCCATGTGGTCCGTGTCGCCGCCTTCAGGCGCGGCGATGAGGAAGATGAGGCGGGCGGGCCCGTCGGCGGCGCCGAAGTCCACGCCTTCGGCGCTGCGGCCGATGGCGAGGGTGGGTGCGGTGACGGCGGCCGAGCGGCAGTGCGGGATGCCGATACCTCCGGGGAGGCCCGTGGGCATCTGCTGCTCGCGCGCTTCGACATCGGCGAGGAACCGCTCCAGGTCGGTGACCCGGCCCGCTGCGCGCAGGCGTTCGGCGAGGGCGCGCACCGCTCCGCGGCGTTCGGTGGGGGCGAGGTCGAGATCCACCAGGTCGGTGGTGACGAGTTCGGTCATGGTGCTGCTCCGGTGAGAGTGAGGGTGGTGTCGACTGCGGTGACGCGCACGTTGTCGGAGCGCGGATCCCGGGGGCCGGGCATGCGGCTGCCCGGGAGTTCCACGGCGGCGGCGCCGTGGGCCACGGCGGCACGCAGCGCCTCGGGGCCGGCGCCGCCGGCGCCGAGGAAGCCGGCGAGCAAGGCGTCGCCGGCGCCCACGGTGCTGACGACCGCGGGTGCGGGGCCGCGGGCGTGCCAGGCCCCGGAGGCCTCGGCCAGCAGCGCGCCGTCGGCGCCGAGGCTGACCAGGACCGCCCCGACACCGTGGGCGCGCAGGTCGTGGGCGACGTCGAGGACGGCTCCGAGGGTGGGCAGCGGCCGCCCGGCAAGCTCGGCGAGCTCGTCGTGGTTGGGCTTGACCAGGTCGGGGCGCGCCGCCGCGGCGTGGGTCAGCGCGGGGCCGGAGGTGTCCACGGCGGTGCGCGCGCCCGCCCGCCGCCCGGCCCGCACGAGGTCGGCGTGCAGGTGCTCGGACCCGTCGGCCGGCAGGCTGCCGCAGGTGACGAGCCATTCGGCTCCAGCGGCCAGCCTGGCGGCGCGGTCGACGAGCTCGCGGGCCTCGCCGGCAGTGAGGGCGCTGCCGGATTCGTTGAACTTGGTGGTGGTGCCGTCGGCTTCGACCACGGTGATGTTGCTGCGGGTGGCGCCGTGCACCGGCACCTCGGCGACCGGCACCCGCTCGCCGCGCAGTAGGGAGCCCAGCCGTGCGCCTTCGGGACCGCCGCAGGGCAGAAGGGTGGTGGTGGCCAGTCCGGCGGAGGCCAGGACGCGGGCGACGTTGACGCCCTTCCCGCCGGGGTCCAGGGCGGCGCGCAGGCCGCGGTGGACCCCGCCCCGCGCCAGCCCGGCCACCGCGACGGTGCGGTCCAGGCTGGGGTTGGGCGTAACGGTGACGATCACACGACCACCACGTCGGCCTCGGCACCGGTGAGTTCCTCGCGGGCGCGCTCGTCGATCCCGCCGTCGGTGACGACGACGTCCATCTCCTCCAGGCGGGCGAAGCGGCTGAAGTGGTCGTCGCCGTACTTGGTGTGGTCGGCGAGCAGGACCCGGCGCCGGCAGGCGCGGACCATGGCGGCTTTGACCGCGGACTCGGCGGGGTCCGGGGTGGTACAGCCGCGTGCGTAGGAGAACCCGTTGGTTCCGAAGAAGCCGACGTCGACGGTCAGGCCGTCGAGGACGTCCTGGCCCCAGGTGCCGACCGAGGCCAGCGTTGTGGCGCGCACCCTGCCGCCGAGCAGGTGGAGCTCGCAGCCCGGGCGGACCACGAGCCGGTTGGCGGCGGGCAGGGAGTTGGTGACGACGGTGAGCTCGACACCGTCGGGGACGAGCCCGGCCAAACGGGCGGTGGTGGTGCCGCCGTCGAGCAGGACGGTGCCGCGCTCGGGCAGCTGGTCGACGGCGGCACGGGCGATGCGCTCCTTCTCCGCCTCGCTGGTGCGGTCGCGCAGGGTGACGCTGGGTTCGAAGTCCACGCGTTCGACGGGGACGGCCCCGCCGTAGACCCGGCGCAGGGCGCCCTGGCGTTCGAGGACCCCGAGGTCGCGCCGGATGGTCTCCGGTGTCACTGCCAGTTCCTCCGAGGCCGGCGACACGTCGACGCGCCCGTCCCGGCGCGCCCTCTGCACCAGCACCTGCCGACGCTCGGCCCCGTACATGCCCGATTCCCTTCGTTTTTATGTGGTTTGTTGTCTGATTTTGCCCGATGTTGCCAGGTTGTCAAGGGGCGATAAACGTGGACCAGCCCGTCCGCCGGCGTGCGCACCGCGGCCGCCCACCGAGAAGGCGGACGGGCCGACGAAGCCGCGGCGAGTGCGGGAGAGGCGGTGCTCAGCGGCTGGAAACGGGGCGGACGGGAGCACCGGGAATGGACTGATTCCCCATGGAAATGCCCGGCGGAATACGCCTTCAGGCCTCAGACCGCAGATCCGGGCGTTGCGGGTGCGGCACCTTTTCCGACGGCGGGAGTTTCCTAGAAGGCAGCCCGAACCACGCCGGACTCCTGGCCGGACGATATCTCGTGAATCCCGCGTTCCAATTCCATTGGGATTCAGCCGTATATCCCGGAAGACTCACCGGGATGCCCGTCCCACTGCTCCGACGAAAGCGAATACGACCCATGTGAGCTGCACAGACACAGTCGTATGATCGTTCGTCACACCATCCGCGGAGGGGCGGTTCACACGGGATTCGACAGAGGGGAGGGCGACTGCAACTGCCCATCGTGGCTACCGAGGAGGATTCTAGAACCGCTCTGATTCGGCTGTCCATCGGGATCGCAATGCACTCCCGACACCCCTTCGAGTGCGCCGGTATAGCTGATGAGCAGCATTAATACAGCAACGCGGGAACCGCCGGAAAAATATGCGGATCATCGGCTGGACCGGCCAGCTCTTAAATGCGTACTATCGGCCGCCACGGCCCGACCCCCAGGGCCGTGGGAAATCCGAAAGGAGAACCATGCCCCCTGTTCTCACGAGGATGAGCACGGCCGCCGTCGGCGCGGTCGCCGCCGCCGGCCTGCTGGTACCGGCCGGGACCGCGGTGGCCGCGCCCGCCGCGCCGGACTCCCCCGCACCGGCATCGCAGACCGCCGCCACCCAGGCGAAGACCATGGGCGTCAAGATCGACCTGGGCAGCGCGGTCGTCAACATCTCCAACCGGATCTTCGACATCGCCATCACCGCGATCGAGCAGAACCAGAACCGCAGCGGCTACGTCAAGAGCCTGATGGAGGGGTCGTTCTACGACGCCGGCCAGAGCTACAACGTGATGGTGGTCAAGGCCGACCACCCCTACTCCTACGACCTGAACAACATCGTCTACGACGCGACGGTCGAGGCCTCGGGCTACCCGTCGTTCCGGGTGCTCGTCTTCGACTCGGGCCGGTTCACCAACGAGGGCGACGGCGGCTACATCAACTGGGCCTTCCGCGGCTGGTTCGACCGCAGCGGCATGACCGTCGACTTCCGCAAGCCCTGACCCGCGGCCGAGAGGAGCGAGCACGTGAGGTTCCGCAATGCACTCGCCGTCGCGCCGCTGGCCGCGCTGGCGCTGCTGGGCACGGCGGTCGGCACGGCGCAGGCCGAGACCGCGAACCCGAACGAGACCCGGGCGACCGTGGAGGCCGCCGAGAGCCCGACCGTTACCGTGCACCTCGACGACGGCGCCAACGGTTTCGAAGTCGGCCGCGCGATCAGCGCCATCAACGAGGACAACCGCGGGGAGTTCGTCCGCCGCGCCGTCGACGAGGCGTTCGATGCCAGCGGAGGCCGCTACAGCGTCGTCATGATGAATCTCAGCCAGGGCTACGAGGAGCGGCTGGAGTCCAAGCGGCTCTACGCCAACGTCCGGTGGGGCTCCATCAACTACGGACTCTGGATCGCCGAGGCGGGAGAGTTCACCAACACCGGCGACGGCGGCTACATCAACTGGGGCTTCCGCGGCTGGTTCGACCGCGAGGGCAACACCGTCCGCTTCCACCGCCCCTGAGCCTGGAGAGGAAGTCAGCACATGAGGATCGCCAAGCTGGCCGCCTCCTTCGCCGCGGCGGTGATGGCCGTGACGGGTGCGGCGACGGTCGCCGCACCGCGGCCCGCCGCCGCGGAGCCGGCCACCACCATGGCGTTCGACGCCTGCGACCTGCGGGTGAAGCTGCGCGAACTGCGCGGCTGGGACGCCAACGACCAGTACAACATCATCGTGTGGAAGGAGTCGGCACGCGCCTCCAGCCACTTCGACGGCATCGTCTCGCAGGGGCACACCACCGCACAGGAGTGCGACGCGGTCATCGGCAACGACGTCGACTTCTTCTGGGTCGTGTTCAGCGGCGGTGGCGAGTTCACCCGCCAGGGCGACGGCGGCTACCGCAACTGGGCGTTCTACGGAGTGTGGGAGCGCGACGACACCCACGTCCGGTTCCTCCCCCGGTGACGTCCCCCCACTGCAACGAAAGGACAGTCCAGGTATGCGTGCGATGAAGAGGACGGCTGCGGTCTTGGCGCTCGCCGGCGCCGCGGGCGCGGGCGCGCCGGCCGCCGCGCAGGCGTCGGACTACCTCGACCCCTGCGACCTGAGCACCAAGATCGAGGAGCTGCAGGGCTGGGGCTCGGACACCTCGAAGAACATCATCGTCTACAAGGCCACCGCCCGGGAGTCCAGCCACTTCGAGGGTGTGGTATCCGAAGGCACCACCCAGGCCAAGCCCTGCGAGAACTTCTGGCCGAGCGAGCACGACTACCACTGGGTCGTGTTCAGCGGTGAGGGCGAGTTCGTGCGCAAGGGCGACGGCGGCTACCGCAACTGGGCGTTCTTCGGAGTGTTCACCCGCGACGACAACGTCGTCCGGTTCCACGCCAGATAGGCACCCTGCGACCGCCGGAGTCGGCGGATGCCGCGGGGCCGGGGGCGGCGCGCCGCCCCCGGCCCCGCTGACAAGCCGTTCGGCGAGGACGTCGCGCCTGACCCGCCCCGCCGGCCCTCGCTCACCGCGTACCAGGGGTCGCGCCGAGCATCCGCAGCGCGAGCTCGGCGTAGTAGTCGGCGAGCGCCTCGGGTGAGTCCGCGCCGTCGATGCTGTACCAGCGCACCAGGTCGATGCCGAGCGACACGACAGCGCGGACGGAGCGGTTGACGTCGGGAACGTCGAAGACGCCCTCCCGCACGCCCCGGGTGACCGCCGAGCGCAACACGGCGGTGAACCGCCGCCGCAGTTCCAGGACCGCGGCGCGGTGTTCGGTGCTGAGGCCGGCGAGTTCGTACTGGCACACGCGGGCCGCCGTGTGGTGACGCGCGTGCCAGACCACGAGCCCCGTGACGAGCCGTCCGACGTACACGCGGGTATCGCCGTCGTCGCGCTCCGACCGGATCGCCTCGAGAGCACGTTCGTGACCGGTCCGGACGATCTCGTACAGCACGCCTTCCTTCGAGGGAAAGTGCACGTACAGCGCGCCGGGGCTCAAGCCGATGGCCGCCGTGATGTCCCGGGTGGTGGCCGCGTGGAAGCCCATCCGGCTGAAGCACAGCACGGCCGATGTGAGCAGCGCGCGGGCCGCCTCCGGGAGGTCGTCGCTCCACAGGTCCCCGACCGCGCCGACCGGGAGGTCCGGAGGCAGGGCCACCGACTTCCTGGGGCCACCGCGCCGCTTCCGATTCGCGACCATGCCGATCCCTTGCTCCATGCCGCGCCGCGGCGGTCCCGCGGCCGAAGGCGACCGGACGCCGGACCTCGACACAGTCCGGCGAACACGTCTTGACACGGGCCCAACTTAAGGTAACTATGCGCTTAGTTACAACATCCCGCAGCAACGAGCAGCATCGGCGATGTCCACACCGGGACGACCTGCTCGGCCGTGCCGTCCCGGACCCAGCGTGTCCAGCGCAGCGGCGACCGGCGCTACGTCGGCGGCGAACCGGATCCGATGCCCGGCAGCGCAGCACCGCCGAGGAATAGCGAGGTGCGAAATGGCAATGGAACCCAAGTCGTCGAGCCGGGACGCCACGGTGGTGCTGGACGGCTTCTCCTATCTGGAGTGCCCGCGGTGGCGGGACGGCCGGCTGTGGGTCTCGGACTTCTACACCCACCAGGTCGTGGCGACCGACGCCCGCGGCGGCACCGAGGTGGTGGCCGAGGTCCCGGGCCAGCCGGCGGGACTGGGCTTCCTGCCCGACGGGCGCGCGCTCATCGCGTCGATGCGCGACCACCGCATTCTGGTGCGCGACGGCTCGGGACGGCTCGGCGTGCACGCGGACCTGTCCGGTGCCGCCTCCGGAATGCTCAACGACATGGTCGTGGACCACCGGGGACGCGCCTATGTGGGCAACTTCGGCTTCGATCTGATGGGCGGAGCCCCGCTGCGCTACACCACGCTCGCCCGGGTCGATGCCGACGGCACTGTCACCACGGTGGCCGAGGACCTGGGCTTCCCGAACGGCATGGTGATCCTGCCCGACGGAGTCCTGGTCGTCGCCGAGACCTTCGCCGGAAGGCTGACCGCCTTCGACATCGACGAGGACGGCGGTCTCGGCAACCGGCGCGTATGGGCGCAGTTCTGCCCCACGCCTCGGACCGACGACGTCGGACGGGCCGTGGAAGAGCTCGACGTCGCCCCCGACGGCCTATGCGCGGACGCCGCCGGCGCCCTCTGGGTGGCCGACGCCCTGCATGGGCGCGTCCTCCGCGTACGCGAGGGCGGCGAGATCCTGGAGGAGATCGCCACCGGCACCGGGGTCTTCGCCTGCATGCTCGGCGGCGACGACGGCCGGACCCTGTTCCTGTGCACGGCGCCCTCCTTCGCCGAGCACGAGCGCCGCGCGGCCCGCGAGGCCGAGCTGAGGGCGGTCCGCGTCGACGTTGCGCACGACGGCCTGCCCTGACGTCCGCGCCGGTCCCACCGCCCGTCTCCGATGGAGGTATCCCATGGACATCGCCTGCGCCTTCCCGACGGCCCTGGACTCTCCGGACAACATCGCCGTAGCCGAACGCCTGGGATACGCCCGCGCGTGGGTCTACGACACCCCGCAGCAAAGCCCCGACGTGTGGATGACCCTCGCGCTGGCCGCCGAGCGCACCGAGAGGATCGGCCTCGGGCCGGGGGTCCTGGTGCCCAGCCTGCGCCACCCGATGGCCAACGCCGCCGCGACCGCCACCCTCGCCGCACTCGCGCCCGGCCGGGTCGCGGTCGCCTTCGGCACCGGGTTCACCGGTCGGCGCGCCATGGGGTACCCCGCGATCGGCTGGTCCTACATGGACTCCTACATACGCGCCTACCGCGGTCTGCTTCGCGGCGAGACCGTCGAGTGGGAGGGCAGGAGGATGCGGATGCTCCACCCCGACGGGCACGCCCCCGCCCGGCCCGTCGACGTCCCCGTCCTCATCGGCGCGCTCGGGCCCAAGGGCAACGCGGTGGCCCGGGAGCTCGCCGACGGGCTCTTCACCACCCTCCAGCTCCCCGAGTTCATGAAGGAGTATGCGTGGGTGCCCTACCTCGCCTGGGGCACCGTCCTCGACGAGGGGGAGTCCCTGGACTCCGAGCATGCCCGCGCCGCCGGAGGACCGGGCTGGGCGCTGGCCTATCACGGCGCCTACGAGTTCGGCGGGCCCGACGCCGTGCGCGCGCTTCCCGGCGGAGCGCAGTGGCTGGAGATCGTCGAGGCGGATCCCGGCGAGGAGCGGCACCTCGCGGTGCACGCGGGGCACTGCGTCGAGTTGAACCGGGCGGACCGGGCGGCCTGGAACGCGGGCGGCCACGCGGTGCTCAAGGACGTGACCGTCAGCGGTACCCGCGGCGAGGTCCGGCGCAACCTGGACGACCTCGCCTCGCGGGGCGTGACCGAGATCGTGTTCCAGCCCTGCGGCCCCGACATCGGGTCCGAACTCGAACGGTTCCTCGACGCGGCCCGCTCCTGACCGGTCGGCCCCGGCCAGTCCGCCCGCCTGCCGCAGCGCCGGCGGTGGCAGGGCCCGAACCCCGTTGATCTTGTAGCTATCGTGATGAAAAACGATTTCCAGTGACGATAGCTACAAGATCGACGGCTCACCACCGCTCAGGGCCTGGGGGTGGGTTCGACCCGCGACCGCTCCGTTCACGCCGACGGCTTCGTTCCCGTGATCACGGTGGCGTCGAGGGTCTGGGAGGTGCTGACACGAGGGCTCAGACCTGCGGAGGAGAGCAGGCGTGCGGCCTGGGAGGTCTGAGCGGGGTGGAGCTCGGCCAGGAGGCTGCCTCCGGGGGCCAGCCAGGAAGCGGCTTCGGGGACGAGCCTGCGGTGCAGTTCCAGGCCGTCCGCTCCGCCGTCGAAGGCGGCGCGGGGCTCGTAGAGGCGCACGTCCAAGGGCAGCCGTACGCTCTCGTCGGTGGTGACATAGGGCGCGTTGGTCACGATGAGGTCGATCCGCCCTCGCAGCGCGAGCGGCAGCGGGGTGAACAGGTCGCCCGCGTAGGCCCGTCCGCCGAATGGGGCGATGTTCCTGCGGGCGCAGGCCACCGCGGCCGCGTCGATGTCCGCGGCGTGCAGCTCGATGGGGCCGTCAGCGGACAGGGCGGCCCCCACGGCACCCGCACCGCAGCACAGGTCGAGGACGACGGCGCCCGCCCCCGGCTCCGCCTCGCCGCCCGCCTGCGGCTCCCCTCCGAGGTCCGCCCGCCGGTTCGGTCGGACGCCCTCCCGGACCAAGGCGGCCGCCTGCTGCACGAGGAACTCCGTGCGGCGCCGGGGCACGAAGACGCCGGGATCGACTTCGATCCTCGCTCCGCAGAAGTCCGTCCAGCCGTTGACGTGCTGCACCCAGCCGATGCGCTGCGCCGGTCGCATGCTCACTCCCTCTCCGCGCGCCGGGCGACCCAGCGGCCCGCGGCGCGTCGGCGGCGGTTCCGCGCCGCTCTAGGTGACGATGACCTCCGCCTCGTGCGCGGGCACGGCGGCCTTTCGGCGCCGCGACGCCCGTGCGGGCTGCTGCGGTACGGCGCGGACCGCGGCGCCGAGAACGAGTTCGCGCAGCACCGTCTCCATTTCGAGCTGGGCGAACGCCCGTCCCAGGCAGCGGCGCACTCCGCCGCCGAAGGGGATCCAGGTGTAGGTGCCGGGCGGGTGCTCCAGGAAACGCTCCGGCAGGAACCGCTCGGGTTCGGGGTAGACGTCGGGGCGCCGGTGCAGCAGGTAGATGGCGGGAACCACGCGGACTCCGGCGGGGACGTCGTAGCCGGCGAAGCGCATCGGCTGCGTGAGCGTCCGCGGGATGACCGAGATGACCGGCCGCAGTCGGAGGGTCTCGTACACGACCGCCTTGAGGTAGGTGTCCGAGCCGGCCCGCACCTCCTCCGTGAGCCGATCGAGCTTGTCCGGGTGCCGCACGAGCTCCCGCACCGCCGAGACCAGCGCCGAGGCGGTGGTCTCGTGGCCCGCGACCAGCAATGTCACCAGCTCGTCGCGCAGCTCCGCGTCGGTCATCGGCGAGCCGTCCGCGTGCTGTGCGTGCAGCAGCAGCGAGAGCACGTCGGAGCGTTCCTCGAGGTCGGGCTGCGCTCTGCGCCGGCGGATCTCGGCGTAGAGCAACCGGTCGATCGCGTCCATCTCTCGGCGGAACGGCGGGAAGCGGCGGAGGCGGTCGGGGCCCAGCGCGAGCAGGAAGAGGGCATGGCGCGGGTCGGCACCGATGGTGAGCAGGCGCTGGAGGTTCGCCCGCAGCGGGCTCAGGCGTTCGGCGTCGGCGACGCCGAAGACCGCGTGCAGGATGTAGTCCATCGTCATCGCCTGCATACCCGCTCGGACGCGGTGCGGGCGGCCGCGCGGCCAGCTGGCGATCTCGGCGGCGGCGATCTCGCGCATAAGGCCGGTGTATCCGCGGGCGCGCTCGCCGTGGAAGGACGGGAGCAGCAGCCTGCGCTGCTCCCGGTGCTCGGCTTCGTCGAGCAGCAGCACGGAGTTCTCGCCGAGCACCGGTTTCATCGACCGGTTTCCGTCGCCGGCGTGCAGTTGTTCGGGCGCAGCCGTGAATACGCGTTTCACGTCTTCCGGTGCACTGATGAATACGCACGTACCCTGATGTGCGATGTGGATTCGGAATATGTCGCCGAATCGCTCGTGACACTGCGAGAGCATGCGCCGCGCGTCGCTGAACCAAAGGGCGGTCTGCGCCGCCCGCGGCAATTGGGGGCCGGGAGGAATCCGTTTCTTGGGGACGGTCGTTCGCACGGTTCCCATGCGCCAAGTTACGCATTCGGCGCTACCCCGTGTCAATCCCTCGCCGACAGACGCTTGCCGTGGCCGCGGGAGCCCGGGCGACCGCCGCTACTGCACGTCACGTTTTCCCGATGGACCGGCTCCGGGGGCGGGCGGGCGCCGTTAACCGCCATTCGGAACCGAAGAAGGAGCGTACGCAGCGCCGGGCGAAATGGACCGCAATGGCGCAGCGGCGACCGCGAGGCGCGCACCCCGCCGATGCGCGAAGACCGGAACGCGGTGTGTGACCGGAATCGCCGCCGGCACTCACCAGGACGGCCGGGCGCCAACCGGTCGCGAGCACGCACGCCCGGGACGGGGGGGCTCGCACCCGCCGCCGATACGGCGGGAGCGCGCACGCGCCGGTGCACCGACGCCGTCCGCAGGTTCGGCCCGGCCCGGGGCGGGGGGACCTTCGGCCGTGGCCACGGCGCGCTGCGCAGGAGCGGAGTGCCGGAACCACCCCATCGGCCGCCTGCTCGGAGATGTGCGCGCACAAGAATCGTCCCATCATCGTCCGAAAACTGCGGCCGGTACCGCCCGACCGCTACCCCCGACCGCTCCCGCATGGCCGCGAACACCCTCTCCGCGCCCGCGCTCCACCCCTGCCCGGCGGGGACGACGTCCGCGGCGCCCGCTCGGGCGGCGGGCGCCGCGGGCGCGGGCGGCACCACCGGGCCGGCCCCGCCGCGCCACCCGTGGGCGGCTCCCCCGCCGCCGCAGGCGCCACAGCGGTACCGCGCTCCCCGCGAACCACAATTGCGGCCCACCGGGCGCCCGCACGCCGAGGCAATATCAATCGTCTTACTTGACCGCTCTCAAGGGCCGCCCTAATCTGTGCGAAGCGCATTCCGATTCTCCCCCTCCGCCGATCTTAAAAAGCTCGGAACAGACCTTGAACAGCCTCCTTCGATGACATCGTTCAATCGGAGGAGAAATTGCCCCGGAGCGGCGTCGCTGTTGCTCCGGAAAGTAAAGATGAGAGGAGCTGGGAGTGGCAGACCCGAAGCGTAAGGGCAAGGTTTCCGAGCAGCTGGACTTCGACCTGAGTTCGGTGCCGGTCGACGTATTCGACCTCGCGGACCAGGGCCTCACTCTGGAGACCCTGACCGAAGGACACGGGCTTCCCGAGAATGGCGCGTCCTCGATCTGCAACGAGCTGATGTGCGCCTGCAGCAGCCCCGCCTGCTGACGCGTCCGGTCCGGACCGCGCCGCGGTTGAATTCCGCGCTCTGATGTTCACTGTTCCCGGGTTCGCGGAGCCCGGTGGTCGTGAGGGCTCTCACCTCGGGATCACCGGTTCCGGCGGCCAGGGGGCGGCCGATCGCCCGGCCGCCGGCGCCCTCCGGCGGCGCCGACCCGAGTACCCGCTTGTGGGGGGACGCAGAATGAGTCGGGACACGGTGGACCGGGAACTCCCGGCGGCGCTGGAACAGCCCCCGGCCCTGCCGAGCGGCGCCCGCGTGGCGTCGCCGCCGGTCGTCCGCACGGCCGGCCTGCCCGTCCGGGCTCTCGGCGCCCTCCGGTTCACCCGCTCCTTCGCGGCCGTCGACGAAGCGGCGCGCCTGGGTGAGCGGGTGGAGGCCGAGGGGCGGCTGCTGGCCGAGTCCCTGTACGACGTCATCGGCACGCTGGGAAGCGGTCCGCCCAAACCGGGCGTGGTCGGCCTGCGCCGGGCGCTGCACCGGTCGCGGCCGCCGCGGGCGGCCGAGTGGAACGAGCAGGTGGCAGGCGTAATCCCCGGGCCCGTCGCGGACCGGATCCGCCGCTGGACCGCCGACCTCGACGCACTGAAGCGCGCGGTCCGGGAACTGCCCGCAGTCCTCGCCGCGGAGGAGGCGGCCAAGCGCGGCGAACTGCGAGCGGTGGCCGAGCACACCGGCCTGCGCAGGGCCCTGTCCCAGTCCAGCCCGGCGCTCTACGCCGAGGTCCGCAAGTGGCTCGGCGACGAGGCGCATCCGCCGCGCCGCCAGTCGCTGGTCGCGCTGGCGAAGTACGTGGCGCGGGCGTCGGCCAAAACGAGCCCGTACAGCACGTTCATGGTCGGCGGCGTGGGTGTGTGGACCCCCGACGGACCCGCTGTCCGGGACATCGGAGCGCGGCGCGTGCGCAGCGTCGTGGAGCTGGACGGCCTGCTCGTGCAGACGCTCCTGGCGTCGCTGTGCACCGATCCCCGACTGGCCCCATCGCTGCGGCTGCGGCTCAACCCGAGCGCGACCGTGCGCGACGGCCGGGTCAGCTTCGCGGGCCGCCGACCCGCCGAACCCGTCCTGGCGATGCCCGCCACACCGGCCGTAAGCGCGTGCATGGACCTCCTCGACACCCGACCCGAGCCCACCTGGTCGGCGCTGCGCGACGCGCTCGTGGCCGCCGGCAGAGGGGCGTCCGGCCGCGCCTCCGCCGACAGCGTGGACTCGTTCCTGGGCGGGCTGGTCGACCTGGGGCTGGTGGAACGCCTTTCGCCGGTCTCCGACCTGGCCGGCGACCCTCTGGGGGAACTGGCCGACTGGCTCTCCTCCTGCGGGGGCGAGCGACCCGCCGGGGTTCTCGCGCTGGTGGAGCGGGTGCGCACGGAGGCGCGCCGCGACGTCCCCGTCACCGATCTCGACGGACACCACGAGCGCCAACGCCGCCTGATGGGTGCGATAGGCGACCTCGCGGCGCGCGTCGAAGGGCTGTCGGAGACCGGCGGCGAGGCGGGGCCGGAGGCGGATGCCGAGGCGGAGGCGGACCCCGCCGCGTCCAAGTGGACCTTCTACGAGAACGCCGTCTACACCGAACCGGCGGCCGCGTGCTCCTTCGCCCGCTGGGAACCCGCCCTGCACGACCTGGACGTGCTTCGCACCTGGTTGGCGCCGTTCGACCCGTCTCTGCCGCTCCGCCTTGCCCTGGCGGCCTACTTCCGCGAGCGTTTCGGCACCGCGGCGCGGGTGCCGGTCCTGACGCTGCACCGGGCGGTGCAGGACGAGCTGCGGAGGGAGGGCGCACCGGAGCAGACTCCGGCCGCCCGCGAGCTCGTGCGGCTGCTGCGCGCCAAGGCCAACCTCGTCCGCCCCCTGGCCGGGAGCCTCCTCCCCCGCCTGCGCGAACTGTCGCGCATCCAGGCCGAGGCCCGCGACGCGGTCCTCGGGGACCCCGGCACCGGCGCGGCCGCGCAGCGCGGCACCGTGCATGCGGACCCGGCGCGCCTGGCGGCCCTGTCGGCCCGATGGCCGCCCTGGGTCGCGGCGGCGGAGTCCCTCGCCTGCTACGTCCAACCGGCGGGCACCGGGAACGCGCCGTCGCTGGTGCTCAACGCGGTGCAGAACGGCCACGGCCGGGGCAGGACCCGCGTTCTGCACCTGCTGGACCAGGCGGGCTGCGCAGCGGGCGAGCCCGCGTCCGCGCCGCCGGAGCCGGGCGGGCGGGCGGTCGCCGAACTGGGCGGGCGGTTCGCGTCCTCGGTCAATGTTCGCAGCGCCGCCGCCCCCTACGAACTGGACTACCCGTTCACGACGAGCCGCCGCCCCGCCGAGCAGCGCATCCGCCCCGGCGACTGCGTGGCGGTCCACGACTCGCGGACCGGCCTCGTCCGGCTCCGCTGCGAGCCCCTCGACGCCGAGGTCCTGCCCCTGCACCTGGGGATGCTCGGCGACCTCTTCCTGCCCGCCGCCGCGCAGTTCCTGACCCAGTGCTTCGGCCACAGCTTCTACTCCTACCCCAGTGCGTCGCTCGTCGCCGACGAAGCTCCGCGGACGCCCGCGTCGGTCACCGCCTACCCCCGCGTCGCGGTCGGCTCCGTGGTGCTGCGGCGCGCCGCGTGGGCGGCTCCGATGCAGCGGGTGCCGCGCCGCCAAGGCGGCGAGACCGAGACCGACTACTGGCTGCGCCTGCTCCGCTGGCTGCGCGAGCACGGCCTCCCGACACGGTGCTTCGTGCGGGTGTGGGCCGACCCCGCGCGGCCGGGCAGCGGCGCGAGCACCGAGCGCACCTGGATGCTCGACAAGGCCCACAAGCCGGTCTACGTGGACTTCGCCAACTGGTACCTGGTGCTGGCCTTCCAGCGGATGCTGGACGGTTCGGCGGCCATGGCCGTCTTCGAGGAGGCGCTGCCGGACCCCGGCGAGGCGCGCACGACGGGCGGCGGCGCCGTGACCGAGTTCCTCGTGGAGATCTCCGAACCGGGGAGGCGCAATGGATGAATCCGACTGGGTGAGCGCTCACGCGTTCTACCACGGCGACCTGGACCTCCTCGTCACCGAGGGGATCGCGCCCCTGGCCGCCGACCTCGACTCCGCCGGCGCACTGCGCCGCTGGTTCTTCCTGCGGTACTGGGAGGGCGGCCCGCACGCCCGGCTGCGCCTGCTGCCCGAACCCGGCCACCGGGCGCGGGTGGAGCGGGCCGTACTGGAGGGACTCGCCGAGTACTTCCGCGCGCTCCCCAGCCGCGAGCCGATGCGCCGGGACCGGTACCTGCACATGGCCTCCTACTACGCCCGACGGGAGCGAATGGAGACCTTCGAGACGGATCTGCGCCCCGACAACTCGGTCGCGCTCCTGCCCTACCGCCGCGAGTACGACCGCTACGGCGGCGCGAGCGATGCAGTGGAGCGGCACTTCGCCGAGTCCAGCCGGATCGCCGTCGGCCTCCTGGCCGAGGGGACGGCGCCCGAGCAGAGGACGACCGCCGCCTTCGCGGCCGTGCTGCTCGCCTGGCTGGTCGCCGAGCCCGACCTGGGGAGTCTGGCCGAAAGGGTCGGCACGGCCGAGTCCGCGGTGCCCCGGTCAACCGACCTGCTCGGGCTCGGCGGTACGCCGCCGACCGCACGCCGGGAGCAGCGGCGCGACCAGGCGATCGGCGTCGCCCGCGGCCTTCTCCCGCTGGCGGCGCACGCCGGCGACCTGCCGCGCACGGGGACGTTCGTCGACTGGACCCGGTCGGCGCTCGCCCTGCGCGCCGGCGTGGAGCGCACACGGGCCGGCGCATCCGATCCGGACCCCTTCCAGGTCCTGGACACCTGCGCGCACCTGTTCTGCAACCGCATCGGCGTGCTGCTGAACAGCGAGGACGAGATCCGGGGTGCGGCCGCCGAAGCCGTCGGCGCGCTCGCCGCCGAGCAGGAGGCGGACGGTGAGGACGACGAGGACGACAGGGAGGACCGGGGTGGAATGGCACAGCCTGCACGTCGTGTACTACGCGAGTGACAAGGACCGCCTGCTGCTCGAAGCCGTCCGGCCCCTCTTCCGCCGGCTGGCGCCCGAGGTCGCCGCGACGTCGTTCACCCGGCACTGGCGGCTCGGCCCGCACGTGCGGATGCACGTCCGATGCGCCCCCGCGGCGGTGCCGGCGCTGGTGCGCCCGGCGGCGGAGGAGATCGTCGGCGGCTTCCTGGCGCGGTGCCCCTCGCGCGCTCGCCTCGTACCCCAGGACCACATCGAGGAGCACCGGAGGCTGGCGGAGCTTGAGGATGAGGACCGGCCCCTGCTTCCGTGGCGCCCCGACAACACGATCCACGAGGCCCCGTTCGAACGGCGTGCGCACGTGCTCGGCAGTGAGGAGGCGGCGGACCTGCTGGCCGACTTCCACGCGGCGACCGCCGACCCGGCTTTCCGGATGACCGAGGCGGTCGCCGACGGGACGCCGCGGCTCGGGCTGGCCTTCGACCTGATGGTCGCCACCGCGCACGCGCTGTCGGGGGTCGGCATCACCACGGGCTTCATGTCGTTCCGGTCCCACGCCGAGGCGTTCCTCACCACCCATCCGGGAGCACAGCGCCTGCGTCCTTCCTGGGACGCGCACTACCGCGGCCACGCCGCCTCCCTGCGCGGCCGTGTCGGCCGGATCACCGGGGCGCTGGACGGCGGAGCGGACGGGGCCGAGGGCTTCGTCGACGAGTGGACGCAGCTGATGCACTCGTTCCGCCGCCGGGGGCGCGCCCTCCTCGCCGCCGGGCGGCTGCCCTCCGACACGGCGTTCGCGCCCGGTGTCGACGGCCGCCCCCCGCCGCTGGTCGGAGCCAGCCCCTACCATCGCGCCGCCTACAGCAACCCGGCGGTGATGGCGTCGATGACCGCCGAGTGGTTCGTCCTATATCGGCTGATGCTGAACTACACCTACCTGTTCATGACCCAGCTCGGCGTCACCCCGGTGGAGCGCTACCTGCTGTGCCACCTCGCCGCCAACGCCGTCGAGGACCTGTACGGCGTCTCCGCGATGGAGCGGATCACGCAGGCTCCGCCGGAACCGGTGCCGGACGCGGGAGGAGGTGAGCCCGGGTGATGAAGGAGGCCCCTCTCTCCGGCGGTCCCGACCGCGAGCTGCGCCTGGTGCCCGGGGTGTCCTGCGCCCGCGGCGACGGGGAGATCCGGGTCGCCACGCGGCGCCGCAACGCGTCGCTGGGGGCCGACGCGCCGTGGAAGGGCAAGATGCTGGCCCGCCTCGCCCACGGGGCGTCCCGGCCTTCGGACCTGGTCGCCGATGCGGCGCAGGACGCGGAGCCGGTCGAGGTCGAGGCGCTCATCGCGCAGCTGGAGGCCGGCGGCTGGCTTGCCGTCGCCGTCCGCTACGGCGGACGGACGCTCTACACGCTGCTGCCCGAGAGCCCGTTGGGGACCGCCCCCGGCAGCGGCGGCGGCGGAGACGGCGCGGTGCTCTCCCGGTTCACCGTGGTGCGCCGCGAGCGCGACGGGCTCGTCGCCGAGTCACCGCTGGCGAGCGCCCGCCTGGAGACGCACGACCCGGCGGTCCGGGCGGCGGTGGGGGTCCTCGCCGGTGCGGGCGGTGCTGCGGAGCTCGCCGCCGTGGCGCCGGCCGCCGCGGCCCGCGAGCGCCTGGTGGCGGACCTGCTGCGGAGCGGCCTGGCCGTGTCGAGCGCGGAAGAGGAGGGGGCGCAGCTGCGGCTGGGCCAGTGGCAGCCGCACGAGCTGTGGTTCCACCGCCGCTCGCGGATGGGCGACCGCTCGGACGCCGCGGAGGGCTACGGCCGGACGATGTGGGCGCGCGGGAGCCACGACCCGCTTCCCGGGCGCCGGGAGCCCTATCCCGGGCCGGAGGTCGCCCTGCACAGGCCGAGCTTGGAGGCGCTCAGGCGCGCGGACCCGACGCTGACCTCCGTCGTCGAGGACCGGCGGTCGCTGCGCGTCCACGACGACGACAACCCGATTACCGCCGACCAGCTCGGCGAACTGCTGTACCGGTGTGCCCGCGTCCGCTCGGAGCGCGCTGGCGACGGCGTCGAGTACCTGAGCCGCCCTCATCCCTCGGGCGGCTCGGTCTACGAGCTGGAGCTGTACCCCGTCGTCCGCCTGGCCTCCGGGCTCGACGCCGGCATGTACCACTACGACGCGCACGCGCACCGGCTGCGCCTGGTGCAGGAGGCCGGGCCCGACGTGCGGCGCCTGATGCGCACGGCGCTTCGCGCAGCGCCCACGCCGGGCACGCCGCAAGTGCTGATCGTGGTGACCGCCAGGTTCGGCCGCCTGATGTGGATCTACGAGCAGATGCCGTACTCGCTGATCCTCAAGCACGTCGGCGTTCTGTACCAGACGATGTACTTGGTCGCGACGGCCATGGGGCTGGCGGCGTGCGGCCTGGGCGGCGGCGACGCGACGGACTTCAACGCGGCGACCGGGACGGATTACGCGACCGAAAGCGCTGTCGGCGAGTTCTCGCTGGGCAGCCGCCCGCCGCTGGAGTGACAGGAAGGACCGCATGGGACTGCTGCTGCGTCCGGACGCCTACTATGCGAAGTCGCCCCAGGGCGCCTATGTGCTCACCCACGAGGGCGAGATCAGGTTCACGGGAGAGTCGGTGTACCTGCTGATCGACCGGCTCGCCCCCTACCTCGACGGCCGCCACGGGATCGACGACCTGACGGCGGACCTGGCGCCGGAGCGGCGCCGGCTCGTCGAGCGCATGGTCGCCACGCTGCGCGAACGCGGCGCGGTGCGGGAGGTCGGCGCGCCCCGTCCGGCGGCCTCCGCTCCGGCCTCCCCCGAGGCCGCCTTCCTCGGCTACTTCCGCGACGACGGCGCCGACGCGTTCGCCGCCTACGCCGCGAAGCGGGCGCTGGTGGTGGGCTCGGGCCGGCTTCTGGCGGAGACCGCGGTCGCGGCGGCCCGCAGCGGCCTCGGCCGGGTGGAGGCCGCGGTCGCCGGCGGCAGCGCGGACGCCGACGAGCTCGCGGCTCGCCTGGCGGGCGCCTGGGGCGCGGCGGGACCGGCCGGGACCGCCGACGCATTCGCGGAAGAGCCGGAGGAGTCCGGGCTCGCCCGCCGCCTGGAGGGCGCGGACCTGGTCGTGCACGCCGCGGAGGACGGGGCGGCGGCCGACCGCCGCGCCGGGCTGCTGGAGCGCCTGTGCGCCGACGCCGGAATCCCGCTCGCTCAGGCACTTTCGAGGGACGGCGCCGTGTGGCTCGCGCCGGTCGGGGCGAGCTGGACGTCGGGCCGGCTCCGGCGCGCAGCCCGGCGTCCCGGGCCGCCGGAGCCCGCATCGCAGCCGGAGAGCACGGCCGACGCTCTGGCGGCCGCGGCTGCGGCCGCGCAGCTCGTCCACGGCGTGTTCCGGGCGGTCACCGGCACGGACACGGGTGAACCCGACACGCTGACGCAGGTCGGGCCCTCGGGGCTGGAGAGCACGGCCCACCGGTTGCGCACGCATCCGTTCACCGCACCCGCGGCACCGGCGCGCACCGGGCGGGAATTCCTCGATCGGGTCGCCGCGCTGGCGGAGCGGCCGCGGCTCGCACCCGGGGACTTCTCCCGCGAGGCGCGGTCGTGCACCGGTGAGGCGCTGGGCGTCCTCGGCGAACCCGATGAGGGCGACCGCGTCCAGTTCCCGCTGCACGTGTGCGGGGTCGAGGTCTCCGACCCGGTCGGCCTGTTCGGCGCCCGCGACCGGGCACCGAACGTGGTGGGCTCGGGAATCGGGTTCGAAACGGCGCGGCTGCGCGCGGCGCTGCGGGCGTTCGCGCTGTACGGCACCCTGATGGCCGACCCCCGCCGTCTGCTGTCACCCGGCGGCTCGCCGGTGTGTGCCGGAGACGCCGACCCCTGGGCGGCGATGGCGGCCCTGCGCGCGCACCGCACCGCGAGCCGGGTGTGGGCGTACGGGCTGGTCGACGGCGAGGCCCGCCTCGTGGACGCCGTGCGGGTCTTCCCCGCGCTGGGCCGCGGCGCGTCCCCGCCGACGGCGCAGGGCGACGGCGCAACCCTGCGCCTGCCTACGGGAACCGCCGCCGCCTACAGCTGGAGCGAGGCGGTCGAGGCCGGACTGCTCTCGCAGTGCCACCGCCGCACGCTGGCCGACGTCGCCGGTTCCGCGGCACCGTTCCCCCGGCTGGACGCCGCCGTCGCGGACCTGGACGAGCGGGGCGACCACTGCCGCACCCTACTCCGCGCCGTCGACGACACGGTGGCCTGCCACGACGTCACCGGCCCGCTGGGGGTGCCGACCGTCGTGTGCCTCCTGGGAGGCGCACCGGCGGCCTCCGCCTCGGGGCTCACGGTCGCCGACGCGCTGGGGGCGGCCCTGGAGAAGACGCTGCTCGCCTACCAGGCCCGCAGCAGCGGCCGGCGCGAATTCGCGCCCGCTGTCCCGCCCCTGCCGCCGCGGCTTCGAGGCGGCGCGACGCGCACCGCCGCGACCGGTCCGCGCCTGTCCGGCGCGGACCTCGCGGCGGCGCTGGCGGCGCGGGGCGATCGCCCCGCCGCCGTCCCCCTGGATCACGACGCGGAGGTGAGCAGGGTGATGCCGTTCACCGTGAGGGTGGTGCTTGCCGATGACCGGTAGAACGACGACCGCGCCCGCCGGGACCGTCCCCGGCGGAGGCGGCGCAGCGCTGCACGTCGTCGGGTCGGGACTGCTCGCCGACGCGATCGCCGCCGCGGCCGCCGCGCACGGCGGCGTCGCGGGTTCCGCGGCGGCGGAGCCGGACGGGGCCGGCGTGGACGCCGGCGCGCTGGTCGTCGCCGCCACCGACGGCTGGGACACGCGCCCGTACCCGCTCGTGCGCGCGGCCTGCGCCGCCGCGCCGGCGCCGTGGCTCCCGGTGCGCACAGAACTCGGCCGCATCGTGCTCGGCCCGGTCGAGCTCCCGGGCCGACCGGGCTGCGGCGACTGCGCGGACCTGCGCAGGCGCGTCGCCCGCCGGGACCCGGGAGGCCGCGAGGAGGTCCTGCGAGTGCACGGCGACGCGCTGGCGGAGCGTCCGTCGTCGTGGCTCACGACGCTCGCCGCCGACCTGGCGGCAGCCCTGGTGCTCGACGAGGCGCAGCGGGTGGCGCGGGACCCGGAGTCCGCCCGCACGCGCGACGCGCTGGTGTTCGTGGAGCTGGACGGCCTGCGGACGTCGCGGCACCGGTTCCTGCCCAACCCCCTGTGCGGACGGTGCGGCTCTCGGCCCGACGACGCGGCGGAGCTCGCCGGGCTCTCGCTCACCCCGCGCCCCAAGCCGGCGCCCGACACCTACCGCGCGCAGGACGTCGCCGACCGCTGGGAGTCGCTGGAGCAGACCTACTTCGACCCCGAGTGCGGACTCGTGCACACGCTGACGAAGGGCAGCGGCGGCGGGATCGTCACCGCCTCGGCGGAGCTGGGCGCGCACGGCGACTCCGTCGAGTACGGGTTCGGCTGGACCCGCAGCTACCGCACCAGCCGCGTCGTGGCACTCCTGGAGGCCCTCGAACGCTACGGCGCGACCCATCCCGGCGGCAGGCGCACCGTCGTGCACGCGCCCTACTCCGAGGTGCGCGACGAGGCGCTCGACCCGCGCGAGCTGGGCCTCTACCCGCCGGAGCGCCACGTTCCCGGATTCGCCTTCGAGTGGTTCTCCGAGTCCGTGCCCTGCTCCTGGGTGTGGGGCTACTCCTTCGCACGGTCGGCGCCGATCCTGGTGCCGGAGAACTACGTGTACTACCGGCTGATGCGGCGCGCCGGCCCGGAGAACCCGCCGTTCGTCTACGAGTGCTCCAACGGCTGCGCGCTGGGGGGCAGCGTGGAGGAGGCCGCCTTCTACGGCGCGCTGGAGGTGGCCGAACGCGACGCCTTCCTGATGACGTGGTACGCGCGGATGCCTGTGCCCCGCATCGACATCGGCTCGGCCCGCGACGACTCGCTACCCCTGCTCGCTGCGGCGATCGAGCGCGAGACCGGCTACGAGGTGCGCGCGTTCGACACGACGCTGGAGTACGGCGTCCCGAGCGTGTGGACCATGGCGGTCAGGCCGGGCGACGACGACGCGGCGCCCAAAGCCGCGTGCTCGGGCGGCGCCCACCTCGACCCCGAGCGCGCCCTCCAGCGGGCCCTGAGCGAGCTGGGCCCGATGACGGCCGGCCTCCTCGGGCAGGACCCCGCCCGCCAGGAGCGGGCGCGGGCGATGGTGCGCGATCCCTCGCTGGTCACACTGATGGCCCACCACACACAGCTCTACGGGCACCCGGAGGCGTTCGACCGCTTCGACTTCCTCGACCGCTCTCCCGGCCTCCGCCGCGTCGCGGACATGGCGCGCGTGCCCCCGGCGGCGGATCTGCGCGACGACCTCGTCGAGCTGGTGCGCCGGTACCTCGGCTGCGGTCTCGACGTCATCGTCGTCGACCAGACGACACCCGAGCACCGGGCGGGCGGCCTCGCCTGCGTCAAGGTCATCGTCCCCGGCACCCTGCCGATGACCTTCGGCCACGAGTTCCGCCGCGTGCACGGACTGGAGCGGCTGTACACGGTGCCGCACCGCCTCGGCTACGCCGACCGGCCGCTGGGCCCCGAGGACATCAGCCATCACCCGCACCCCTTTCCCTAAGGAGTCCTTATGCAGTTGATGCTCGTCGCGTGGGACCTCAGCGACTCCGACGCGACCCCGGAGAGCCTGCGGCCGTACCTGCGCGACTACGCCGCCGATGCCTTCTCCACGATGGACGGCATGCGGCTGAAGGCCTGGTTCTCCGATGCCGAGCGGCAGATGTGGGGGGCGGTGTACCTGTGGGACGGCCCCGAGTACGTCGACGGGTGCTTCCGGGTGAGCCGCTCGATCGAGCTGATCGGCTACCCGCCGACCTCGGTCTACATGTTCGACCTGGAGGCGACGGCCGAGGGCAAGAGCGTCCACGAGGCGCTGTCCGGTCTGGGGCTGGCCCTGGAGACGTGACGCCGGGCCTCTGGCGGCGGCCCTGTGCCGACTCAGGCTGTCTCGGCTCCGCCCGCGGAGCGCTCCTGGGACCCCAGGCCCCGCAGCAGGGCGGTGCGGACGGCGGGGCGGCTGCCGAAGGCGAGCAGGAACGTCGCCTCCCGCGTGAGGCGCTGGGCGTGCGCGTCCGCGAGCAGGGACCGCCCGCCGGCGTGCACGGCCAGTGCGGCCGCCGCGCGCACGGCGAAGCCGGAGACAACGGCGCGGGCGGCGGGCACGTCCTCGGGCGCGGCGTTCAGCAGCCTCCGCCGTGCCGCGGCGAGCTGGGCGGACAGCGCGCCGCCGTCGTCGCCCATCAGCGCGACCGCCCGGCCGGCCACGCCCAGGGCGAGGTTGCCGTTGAACCGCACGGACTCCGGGTCGCCCTTGCGGTAGTCCTCCAGCGGGACCGTCTGGACGACCCGCTCTCTGGGCACGAAGTGCCGGGAGAAGCGCAACGTCACGGTGCGGCTGGCCTGGGCGGCGACCAGCCGCGCCGGCGGCCCGGCGCTCACCGACCCGCCCTCTTCGGCGTCGAGCAGCGCCATCACCAGGACGTCGTCGGCGCTGCGCGCCGCGGTGTAGAGGGTGTCGACCATGCCCCACCCGCTCACCCAGGGCGCGGTGCCGTCGAAGACCCAGCCGCCGTCCACGGGTTCCGCCCGGAGCATGGGCGTTCCGGGACGCACCGCCGCGGTGACCGCCACCCCCGACCGCAGCCGGCCCTCCGCGAGCGGCTTGAGGCGGACCTCGCGCAGCTCGCGGTTGGCGGTCTTGGACAGGGCCGATACGGCGCCGTGGTGCTGCACCCACACCAGCGTCGTCGCCAGGCACCCGCCGGCCAGCGACTCCACGGCCCGGCAGGCCGCCGCGTAGCTCGGGAAGTCCAGTGTCGTCAGGTCCTCGGGCGCAGCGAAGCCGTAGAAGCCGTGCTCGGCCAACAGGTCGAAGTGGCTCCGCGGGACGCGCTCGGCGCCGTCGACCTCCGGCGCCGCCGGGAGGAGCGTCTCGTCGGCGATGCGCACCGCCTCGTCGAGGGACCGGCAACCCGCCGGGGTTGCGCCGGTGTCGGTCACGTCGCGCCTCCTTGGTCTCGCTGGGCGGGCTTCGCGGCACGTGGCGACGTGGGCGGGGCATCGGCGCCCGGGCGGGGCGCCCGTATCGAGGCCTTCCCACGAGCGGGGGCCGTCATTCCCCCCGATACCGGGCGATCTGCCGCACCCGAGGCGCCCGAGACCCCGTTGATCTTGTAGCTATCGTGATGGAAAACGATTTCCAGTGACGATAGCTACAAGATCGACGGTGCTGGGCCGGGCTGACGCGCCACTGTCCGGCTAACGCGGGGCCGCCGCGCCGCGCCGCATGCTGGGAGCCGCGTCGGAGTCGCGGATGAGCGACACCACGACCACGCCCAGGACCGCGAAGACCACCGCCGCCAGCAACGCGCCGTGGTAGGCGTCCATCTGGGCCTGGGCCCGGGCCGCATCCGACGCCGACCGCCCCAGCTCCGCGGTCTCGGCCCGGCCGCGGATGACCAGCACCGTCGACAGCACCGCGACTCCGGTGGCGGTGGCGACCTGGCGGCTGACGTTGAACAGCGAGGTCGCCCGGCCCATGGATGCGGCAGGGGTCTGCGCGAACGTCGCGGCCTGCAGCGGCACCAGGGACGCCCCCATGCCGATCCCCTGCACGAACATCATCCCGCCCAGCACCCAGTACGGCGTGGCCAGGCCCACCAGCTGGAAGGACAGGGTCAGGCAGCCGATCAGCGCCACGCCCGCCAACAGCAGCCGTCGCGGCCCGACCCGCGGGTAGAGGCGGCTGACGACCTGCGTGGTGACGACCATGCCGAGCGCCTGCGGCATCAGCACCAGGCCCGCCTCCAGCGCCGAGGAGCCGCGCAGGTTCTGCATGTAAAGCGGCATCAGGAACAGCACCCCGAACATGGCGGCGGTGATGCACAGCAGCGCCGCGTTGCCGGCGCCGAAGAGCCGCTGCCGCAGCAGGCGCAGGTCCAGCATCGGCTCCGCGGCCCGCAGCTCCCTCCAGACCAGCAGCAGGATGAGAACGGCGGCGGCGACCAGGCCGCCCCACACCGACGGCCGGTCCCAGCCTGACTGGGCCGCGCGGTCCAGGGTGACCAGCAGACTCGCCAGTCCCGCACCCGCGAGGACGAACCCGGCGGCGTCGAATCCGCCGGGGCGCTCCTGCACCTCCTCGCGCAGGAACAGCACGGTGAACAGCAAAGCCAGCGCCCCGATGGGAACGTTGATGAAGAAGATCCAGCGCCAGCTCGCGTACTCCACCAGGAACCCGCCCAGCACCGGCCCCAGTGCCGGAGCGACGCTCGTGGGGATCATCAGCACCGCCGAGGCCTTCGCCCGCTCCTCCGCGGGGAAGGCGCGAAAGAGCATCGCCTGTCCCACGGGCACGAGCATGCCGCCGCCCACGCCCTGCAGGACGCGGGCCGCGATCAGCCACTCGATCCCGGCGGCGAACCCGCACAGCACCGACGCCCCGGTGAACACGAGCACGGCCGACTGGAAGGTGCGCTTGCTGCCGAACCGGTCGCTGATCCAGCCCGATGCGGGGATGAACACCGCCAGGCTGGTCATGTAGCCGGTCAGCACCCACTGCAGGGTGCCCTCGTCGACACCGAAGTCGCGCCCCAGCGTCGCCAGCGCCACGTTCAGGATGGTCACGTCCAGGATCTGCATGATCAGCCCGAACACGAACGTGACCGCGACCAGCCACTTGTACTCGACACGAGGCAATGGACGGCTCCGTCTTCCGTGCGGCGGCGTATCGGCGCGGCCGTTCGGACAGCGGGCCGCACCTACCCGCTGACCCGGAACGCGTCGTAGGATCCTCCGATTTTCGCGTCCTCCATCACCGTAGGGCCGATCTGCCTAGGCCCGTGCGGGATCGCCGCCGTCGGGGGCGTGGCGGCTGCGGGCGGGCGGTGGCGACGCGTTCCGGTCGCCGGCGGCGCTGACGCGCCGGCTCGGCCCCTCCGCCGACACGCCGCCGGGATCACCGCAGGGACGCGTCCAACCGGCGGATCAGCTCGCCGACCCGCCCGCCGCCGCTCGGGGCGGCCGGGTAGCGCCGCAGGACCTCGGCCACGGCGGGGCGGGCGAGGCTCCGCGACTGCGCGATGCGGTCCGCACCGACAGCGGGATCGTCTCCGGCGTCGAGTTCGAGCGCTCGCGCGGCATGGGCGGCCGATCCGAGAATGTGCTTGACCTGCGTCGCCTTCGCGAGGGGGTGGAGGAACGCCGCGCCGGCCGCCGCGAGGGCCGCACGCGCGGCGGCGCTCGCCGCAGCCTGCCCCGCGTCGCGGGCCTCGTGGGCCGCCCGCTGTGCCGCCCAGGCGCTGTCGCGGATCGCCTTGGTCCGCTCGCCCCCGTCCGCGAACGCCTGCGCAGCGTCGAGCGCGGCCCGCGGACGGCCGTCGCCGGGGCGCTGACGCTCGAAGACCGCCAATGCCGGCCGCGCGCACGCCGCCGCGAAGCCGGCGACCTCGCGGAGTTCGGCGCGGCTGAGTTCGATCGTCGCGGAGTCGTCGGGCACGCGGCCATACTCGCGCACCGGAGCCGCTGTCGGCGAACCGCGGGCGCACCCCGACGCCCTCGGCAGGCCGGCGCCTCCGGGCGGGACGACGCCCGGGCGGGACGCCGTGCCCGGGTGAGCACGGCGCCCCGCGGCTCAGTCGGCGTCGGACTCGGACCTGCGGAGTACGGCGACGAGGTCGCCGCGCGCCCGGGCGACGCGGGAGCGCACCGTGCCGATCGGCACCCCGGTCGCCGCCGCGGCCGCCTCATAGGTGAACCCCTGCAGCTGCGTCAGCACGAAGGCGGTGCGGCGCGGTTCGGGCAGGCTGTCCACCAGGTCGTCCAGCGCCACCTCCTCCTCGAAGGAGGGCCGGTGCGACAGCGCGGCGTCGGCGGCCTGCTCGCTGTTGCCGGAGCGGGCGGCCCGGGGGCGTGCCGCGGCCGCGCGGTAGTGGTCCACGACGGTCCGCCGGGCGATCGACATCAGCCAGATCCGCGCCGACGAGCGCCCCGCGTAGCCCGTGAGGCTGCACAGCGCCCGCACGAAGGTCTCCTGCGTCAGGTCGTCGGCGGTCTGCGGGTCGCTGAGATGGGCGACAAGGCGCCACACGTCGCCTCGGGTGGCGCGTACGAACTTCTCCACGGCGTCGGGTGCGTGGCTCTGCGCGGCGAGCGCGAGATCGGTGATGCGCTGCTCGGTCAAGGGCTCCCTGCTGCCGCGGACGCGGCGTGCGGAAGCGCGCGCCCCCTGCTGGCGGGCGGGAGTCCGCTCCGCGGCGGGCGCCGTCGGCTTCGGCGGGCCTTCGGCCGGGTGGGAACGGGTGATCGTCGACATGGCGTGGTGTCTTCCTCGCTTCGGCCGTGCCCGCCGGAGCTGCCATGCGGGCCGGGCACGGGGGTTGCCACGCACGGCGGAGATCGGCGCGGACCTGCAGCGCGGACACCGTCCGGGCGCGTGTGGTGGGGAGGCGGCCGGCGCTCGGGCGCACGGCGGCACCGTCCGTCGGACCTGCCGCCGAGCGGCCGGTCCGCGGTGTCAGGACACGGAGAGCGAGGGCGGCGGTCCGCGCACGACGAGCGCGTACCGCAGGACCGGCGTGGCCACCCGGAGGCTCCGCGGCACGCAGGTGCACGGGGCCGGGCGCCGTGTCGGGCGCCACCGGGGTGCGGGCAGCAGCGGGGGGAGCAGCAGTGCGCGCACATGGCGGGCCAATGCGGCCGCGGCCGCCTCGCCGCGGCGCAGCCACCACGAGGAGAGCAGCCCTGCAGCCGTGTGCCACAGCAGCATGCCCGCGTCCGAACCGCCGCCGTGGCCGCCGGGCCCGGTTCCCGGGCCCGTGGCGGCCGCGGCGCCCGAATGAGCGGAGGCGATCGTGGCGGGGTCGGCGGATCCCTGGGCCAGCGCGAAGACCAGGTGCAGCGCGAGCTGGCTCCAGGCCATCCACCCCAGGATGACCCAGTAGCCGCGCTCCTTGCCCGCGGCGGCCGCGGCGGCCGCGAAGACGGCCGCGAACCCGACGGCGAAGCCGGTGAAGGGGACGTGGTGCGCCGACATCACCGCGTGTCCCGTTCCGGACACGCCGACGGCGACCGCGGCGAACACCGCGGCCCGGCACGTGCGCGACAGTGGCGACCTCATCACAGCCCTGTCATCCTCGCACCGGTTCGCGGCCCCCTTCCGCGGGGGTGGACGACGCCCGCAAGTCAGGGCCCCGGCCGGTCCGCGATCCGGTCGGCCGCCGGTCCGCGATCCGGTCGGCCGCCGGTCCGCGGGTCCGGTAGCGCAGGTTCCGCGCCGCATCCGGGCGCTGTATGGAACCGTTCCGCGCACCCGACCGACTTGTGGGGGACACGCGGCCCCCACGGGGTGCCGCCTCCGGCCCGACAACGAGAGCACGAACGGACGCATCCGAGATGACCCCTTTCACACGCCGAACGCTGGCCTTCGCGGCGGCCGGGACCGCCGCCCTCGCCCTCGCCGGGTGCGGGCAAGGGAGCGGCACAGGCGCATCGGACTCCGGCACCGGCGCCCCGAGCGGAGCCGGTGCCGGGGACGCGCGGAAGGGCTCCGCCGCAGCGGGCGACCTGAAGGTCGGCGGAGCGTGGATACCCGAGCCCGCGAACCCGGCTACGGCCGCCGGCTACCTGTCGGTGCGCAACTCCGGGGACCGGGACGACGCCCTGGTGGGCGCGGAGACCTCGGCGGCCGCAACGACCGAGGTCCACACCACCGCGACCTCCGACAGCGGCGCGAAAACGATGGAAGAGGTCGAACGGGCCCCGGTCCCGGCGGGCGGCGAGCTGGTGCTGGAGTCCGGGAGCTACCACCTGATGCTGATGGAGCTGCCCGAGGACCTCTCCGCCGGCGACACGGTGACTCTGACCCTGCACTTCGACAGCGGAACCGACGTCGACGTCGACGCGCCTGTTCTGGCGCGAAGCTGAAGCGGCCTCCCGCCCCAGGGGAGCGGCACCGCTTCGGCGGCGACGCGCCCGACCGCCGCTCGCCGGACGTCGCACGCGCGCCGGCTACCGGCGGGGCCGGGGAAGCACGATCGGCGTGCCGGTGAGCGGATCGCTGATCACCACGCACGGCAGGGAGAACACGGCCTCCACGGTCTCGGCGGTGACGACCTCCTGCGGCGACCCCTGCGCCGCGACACCCCCGTCCTCCATGACGACCAGGTGGTCGGCGTAGCGGCCGGCGAGGTCGAGGTCGTGCAGGACGAGAACGATCGTGCGGCCGTCCCGCCGGTTCACGTCGGTGAGCAGTTCCAGCACGTCGACCTGGTGCGCGAGGTCCAGGTAGGTCGTCGGTTCGTCGAGGAGCATCACGTCGGGGTCCTGGGCGAGCGCCAGGGCGATCCACACCCGCTGCCGCTGGCCTCCCGAGAGCTCGTCGAGCGGCCGCTCGGCGAGCTCGGTCACGCCGGTCACCGACATCGCCGCGGAGACCGCCTCGGCGTCGGCGTCGGTGAACTGGCGGAACCAGCGCTGGTGGGGGTGTCGCCCCCGCGCGACGAGGTCGGCGGCCGTGATGCCGTCCGGAGCGACCGGCTGCTGCGGCAGCAGGCCCAGGCGCGTGGCCAGGCTCCTGGCAGGGAGCCGGGAGACGTCGGCGCCGTCCAGCAGCACGGTGCCTTCCCGCGGCGCGACCAGCCGGGCCAGTCCCCGCAGCAGGGTCGACTTTCCGCATCCGTTGGGACCGACGACCGCCGTGACTTTTCCGGGCGGCAGGGTCAGCGAGACCCGGTCGACGACCGTTCCCGCCGACCGGTAGCCGAGGCTGAGGCCGGCGGCGGCCAGCGCTGTCGCCTGGGTAGGCGTGGTCGGCATCGTCGCCGGGGTGGACGGGGTCGGTGAACGCGTCATCCTGTGTGTCCGATCCGGTTGGCGCGGGCGAGGAGGTACAGCAGCACCGGTGCTCCCAGGACGCCCGTCATCACGCCCACGGGCAGCTCCACCGGGGTGAACAGCAGCCGGGCGGCAAGGTCGGCGGCGACGACGAGCAGGGCGCCGAGGGCCGCAGCGGGCGCGAGGAGGGCCCCGCGGTCGGGGAGCAGCCTGCGGACGATCTGGGGCGCCACCAGCGCCACGAACCCGATGGGGCCGGCCGCCGCCGTGGCCATGGCGGCGAGCACGACGGCGACGGCCGCGGGGGCGAGCCTGCCGCTTCCGGTGCGCCCGGACAGCATGCCGGCCAGATCGTCCCCGAGCTCCAGCAGCCTGATCCGGCGCGCCAGCACGACCAGGACCGGAACGGCGACCGCGAGGGTCGCAGTGACGATCGCGACGTGCAGGCCGCTGCGGTTCGCGAGGCTTCCGGTCAGCCAGGCGGACGCGGCCAGCACGCGGTGGTAGTCCGTCCGGGTGAGCAGGAAGGACACGGCCGAGGTCAGCATGGCCGCGACGCCGACGCCGACCAGCACGAGCCGGTAGCCGCTCAGACCGCGCCTGGCCGACAGCGCGAAGATCGCCCCGGCAGTCGCCGCAGCCCCCGCGAGCGCGCCGGCGGCCGTGTGCAGTCCCGTGCCGCCGTACACGGTCAGTACCGTCAGAGCACCGAAGGCAGCTCCGGCGTTCACGCCGATCACGTCCGGACTGACCAGGGGATTGGCGGCGATCCGCTGCAGGATGGCCCCCGACAGGGCGAAGGCGGCTCCCGCCCCGAGGCCGGTGAGGGCGCGCGGCAACCGGTTGCGCACGACCACGTCGTACTCGATGAGCGAGCCGCCCCCGCCCAGCACCCGCAGGACGCCGGTGACCCCGATGTCGAACCGGCCCAGAGTCAGCGACAGCACGGCGACGCCGCCGGCCAGCAGCCAGACGGCCGCCGCCAGGGCGGTGGACCGGCGCCCGAGCCGGAACGCGACGCGGGCGCGCGGGCCGCGGAGCACGAGTGCGTCGCGGTCTCCGGGGATCACAGCTGGGCCAGCTTCCGCCTGCGGACCAGGTGGACGAAGAAGGGCGCGCCGATCAGCCCCGTGACGATGCCCACTTGCAGCTGCTCGGGTCGGATCAGCACCCGGCCGAGCACGTCGGCGAGCACGAGCACGGCCGGTGCCAGCAGCACGCACCAGGGCATGATCCACCGGTAGTCCGGCCCGGTCAGCGCCCGCGCGATGTGCGGTACAACGAGCCCGACGAACGTGATCGGCCCGGCGATCGCCGTGGCGGTTCCGGCCAGCAGCACGACCGAGACTGCGGCGAGCGCACGTGTCGACGCGAGCCGCGTGCCGAGGCTGCGGGCCATGTCCTCGCCGAGGGCGACCGTGTTGAGTTCCCGGCGGACCGCCGTCGCCAGGCAGGCGCCGATCAGGACGGCCGGAGCGGCCACGAGCAGCTGCCCGGTGTCGGCGCGGGTGAGCGAACCCACGGCCCAGAAACGGAAGTCGTCGAGTGCGGAGGCGTCGAGGAGGGTGATGGCCGTGGTCGCGGATCCGACCATGGCGCTGAGCGCCGCGCCGGCCAGGGCAAGCTTCACCGGCGTCGCGCCGCCGGTGCCCAGTGAGCCGAGCGCGTAGACGAAGACCGCGGCCAGCGCGGCACCGGCGAAGGAGTACCACAGGTAGCCGGTGAGGGCGCCCACCTGGAAGACGGACATGGCCACCACCACTGCGAACGCCGCACCGGCGTTGACACCGAGGATGCCCGGCCCCGCCAGCGGGTTGCGGGTCAGTCCCTGCATCACAGCGCCCGCGATGCCCAGGCCGATCCCGGCGAGCACCCCGGTCGCGGTTCTGGGCACACGCACGTGCCATACGATCCGGTCGGCCTCGCTTCCGGCGGGCGCGGCCACGGCCGAGGCCGCGTCGGTGAAAGAGAGGGTGTAGTTGCCCGTGACCAGCGACAGAGCGCACGCGGCCGCCAGCGCGAGCCCGGCCAGAACCAGGCCCGCTGCCCGGCCGGCGCGGCCGGGCAGCAGTCCCCGGCCGGGCTCGCCGGGGGCCGGGAGGGCCGTTGCGTGTCGATTCCCGGGTGGCGCGGTCGCACCGGTCACGGCTTACTGCTCGACCAGGTCCGGGTGGATGTGGGCGGCGACCAACTCGATGCTGTGCGCCGCCCGGACCCCGGCCGCCCGGTCGGCGAACAGGAAGGGGTGGACGTCGCCCCCGGCGACGGCGGTGACCCCCTCCAGCGCCGGATCCGACGTGATCGCCCGGACCTCGTCCTCGGCGTCCTGCGTGGTCAACCCGGCGTCGCAGCAGGCGTCGGTGAGGATGACGTCGGGGTCGCGTTCGACGAGTTCCTCCACGCCGACGTCGACGTTGCGCTTTTCGGTCAGATCGGCGAAGGCGTTGACTCCGCCCGCATGCTCGATGATCCGGGTGCCGAAGTCGATTCCGCTCGCCACCCGGTAGCCGCCGTCCTCCCCGGGTGACACGATCGCCACGGACGGGCGCTCGGCCCCCTCCACCTGCTCCTCCACGGCGGAGATTCGCTCCCGCATGTCGCTGATCACCTGTTCGGCGTTCTCCTCGGCGCCGAACAGCGCCCCGAGGTCGCGCAGGTCCCGGTAGACGCTGCCCACCCGGACCGACCCCGGGTCGATCGCCCGGTCGGTCAGCCCGTCCTCGCTGGGGCACAGCGGGCTGAGGATCCAGCTCTGGACGCCGAGCTCGCGCAGGCTCGCGCGGGTGCCGACCGAGCGGTCCGGGCTGTTCTCGGCAAAGAACCCGTTGTAACCGGAGATCACGAAGTCGGGCTCGGTCTCCAGCAGGCCCTCCCTGCTCGGGAGTGTCGGCACGTACTCGGCCTCGGCCTGCTCGTCGGCGTACTCGGGCAGCACCTCGGCGTCCAGGAATGCGGTGCCCACCAGCCGGTCGCTGAGGCCGAGGGCGTGGGCGACCTCGATGCCGGGCTGGTAGGCGGCGTAGAGGCGCTCGGGGGGCGCGCCTACGGCGACGTCGATGCCGCAGTTGGTCCGGGTGAGGGCGTCCTCGCCCGCCGCCTGCTCGGGGGCGGGAGCGCCGCAGCCGGCGATCAGGAAGGCGCCGGCCAGCGCGGACGCGGCACGGCGGGGGAATGAAGATACGGGGGCCATGAGACCGCCTTTTCCAGGTCCTCGTGGAATCGGGTCGTGCGGTGCCGTGGCCGGTCTCCTGGCTGACGGGTGGATACGCGCTGTGTCCTGCCTTCCCAGGGTTTGCACCCCAGTGGCTCGTTCGGGCGAACGACACAGCACTCCCGATCACAGTGGCGAGGGCCGCACCGGTTTCACACCGGAATTCCCGTTCACCACGGCGCCGCCGACGCTAGCACGCCGCCCTCGATCGGCTCGGACCCGGGAGCGACCGTAGGCGGGCTCGGCACGGGGGCAGGGGGCAGGGGGCAGGCCCGGTGTCCCCCAGGGGCTTCGCCTGGCGGTCGGCGCCCCGCGCCGGAGATCCCGACCGGTCGGAGCCGCCGTCCCCTGCTGGGCGGGCGGTGACCGCCGGAATACGCTCGCGGACGTGCGGATCCGCTCGTCGCGAAGGTGCGGCGGTGCACCACTGCCCGTCGGGCCCTGCCCGGCGGGTGGAACCGGCGGCGTGCGCGGGTAGGAGCACCCCAGGACACGACAGGCGTGCGCGGTCACGAGTGCGGCGCGCACCGCGCCGCGGGTTCTCGCGGCGCCGCCGCAGCGGAATGAGGTGACCTGCCATGGCCGGGACCGACGGCCCGATCCGGGTGTTCCTCCTCGACGACCACGACGTGGTACGCCGCGGGGTCGCCGCGATGCTCGGCGACGAGCCCGACATCGAGGTGGTCGGCGAGGCCGCCGGTGCGGCCGAGGCTCTCGCGCGCATCCCCGCGAGCCGGCCCGACGTGGCGCTGCTCGACGTCCGCCTGCCCGACGGCAGCGGTGTGGAGGTCTGCCGCGACCTGCGCTCCCGCCTGCCCGAGCTGGCCTGCCTGATGCTCACCTCCTACGCCGACGACGACGCGCTCTACGAATCGGTCATGGCCGGGGCCTCGGGCTACGTGCTCAAGCAGATCCACGGCTCCGACCTGGTGGGCGCGATCCGCACGGTCGCAGCCGGCGAGTCGCTGCTCGACCCGCGCAGCACGGCCCGGATCATGCGGCGCATCCGCGAGGACGCCGAGCGAAGGGATCCGCTGGCCGCGCTCTCGGAGCAGGAACGGCGCATCTTCGCGCTGATCGGCGAGGGCCTCACCAACCGCCAGATCGGCGAGCGCATCTTCCTGGCCGAGAAGACGGTGAAGAACTACGTCTCCAGCGTGCTGTCGAAGCTGGAGATGCAGCGCCGCACCCAGGCGGCCGCCTACGCCGCGCAGCTGAAGTCGCAGGAGCCCCGCCGCCGCGGCTCGGACTGACCCGGGCCCGGGTCCCCGGCCGGGCCGAAAGTCCCGCCCTCCGCGGACACACGGCCCTCCGTCCGCGGACTTCGGCCGCTGCCTCCCGGCAGTGCCGCCTGCCTAGCGTCGGTTCTGACACCTCAGTCGAGGGCGGGAGACGGCGATGGGTGAGGAAACAGGCGCGCCGGTGCTGGCAGCGGTCGACGGGACGGAGGGCAGCCTGCGCGCCCTCGACTGGGCGGCGGACGAGGCACTGCGGCGCGGCCGGCGGCTGCGCATCGTCTACGCCTTCGACTGGCCCGTCTACCATACGGTGCCCGCGGGGATCCCGGACTTCTCGATGGAGGACTTCGCCCGACGCGTGGTCGAGCACGCCCGCAGCCGGGCACTCGAGCGGGCGCCGGACCTGCGGACCGAGGCGGAGTTCGAGGTCGGCGACGCCGCACCGATCCTGCTTCTGGCGGCGGCCGAGGCCGAGTTGGCCGTCATCGGCTCGCGCGGCCGCAGCCGGCTCCGCGCGGTCCTGCTGGGCTCGACCGGGATGGAGTTGGCCGCCACCGCCCGCTGCCCCGTGGTCGTGGTGCCCGACCGCGAACCGAAACCGGACGTCGGGCGCGTCGTCGTCGGCCTCGACGGATCACCCGCCGCGCGGGCCGCGGCGGCGTGGTCGTTCGCCACCGCCGCCGAGCGCGGTGCCGCGCTGCGCGCCGTCACCGTCCACGCACGGGTCTCCAGCGGACGCCTGGGCTCACTCGAGGTGCCGGCCCGCTACGCGTTCGACTCCGCCGAGGAGGCGGCGGCCGCGGAGGAGGCCCGCCGCATGCAGTCGGAGTCGCTCGCGGGCCGACGGGAGCATTATCCGCAGGTCGACGTGGAAGAGGTGGTCGAGGGCGGCCACCCTGCCCGCGTACTGGTCGACGCGGCCGAGGACGCCGACCTCCTGGTGGTGGGCAGCCGCGGCCGCGAAGGCTTCACGGGGATGCTGATGGGTTCGGTGAGCCAGTCGGTGCTCTCCCACAGCGCCGTACCGGTGGCTGTCCTGCGGGCCGAGAAGCACTGAGACCGCGTCGGGGCCGCCGCCGGGGCGAAGGGGGCCGCCGCATCCCGGGATGCGGCGGCCCCCTTTCCCGTGTCCGCTCCCCCGCGGGCGCCCCGGGGGCCGCCGGGAGGCCGCCGCCCTCCGGGCCGAAGGTCCGCCCCCGACGGGCCCGTGGGCACTGTCGACGGCGCGCTCCGCGGCGGAGTCTGGAAACAGCAGAGACAGCGGCGGGGCGGCGCACGACGCAACCGAGCACAGCCGCAGTTCCAAGCGTCGGCACGACCGCCGGGCGCGCAGTGCGCGAGCCGCAGCACCGGCACCCGCCGCCGACAGACCGCCGCACGGACACGGAAGGCACACGATGCGCCAGATCGGCGAAGACTACGCCCCGCCGCAGATCGCGGTCCTGGAAGCCCGTGTCCGGCACCTGGAGAGCACCGCGGCCGAACTCGCCGCAGCCGTCGAACGGCTCACACCCCGGGGCGGAGTCCGCCCCGGCGGATCGGACGGGCGCCGAGGCGGCGCACCGGCGGCCGCGGCCACGAAGGAAGGGGCGGAGACGATGCAGGTAGGCGCGATCATGTCGCCCCCGGAAGTGGTGCTGGACGCAGACACCCCGGTGCGCGAGGCGGCTCGGCTACTGGCCGAAGCCCGCTGCGACAGCGCCCCCGTCACGGGGGACGACGGCGAACTGCTGGGCATCCTCACCGAGGGCGACCTGCTCGCCGACCGCTTGGAGGCCGACCACCGCGGCTACGCCCGGGGCCTGGACGCCCCGCCCTCGCGCGGACCCCACCGGGTCGGTTCGGCGATGACCCGCGTTGCGGTCACCGCCGCTGAGGACCAGGACGCCTGCGAGCTGTGTCGGCGCATGTTCGAGACGCGCGTCCGGTGCGTGCCGGTACTGCGCGCCGGTGCGGTCGTGGGCCTGGTGCGCCGCCGCGACGTCATGCTGCTCATGCTGCGCCCGGACGCCGACGTCAGCGCCGACGTGAGCGCCGCCATCGGCCGGAGCGCTCCCGACGCCGAGGGCCTGGAGGTGAGCGTGCGCGACGGCGAGGTCCTCGTGGCCGGCACCGCCGACGCCCGGACCCGCCGCGCCATCGAGGCGCTGGAGCAGACCGTTCCCGGCGTCCGCTCCATCGAGTTCGTGCCGTCGGGCGAGCCCGGCCGGCGCGGACGGCCCGACCCCGCGAGCAGTTCGCCGCGCGCGGTCTGAACGGCCCCGGCCGCGCCCGCCGCGGGCGCGGCTCACAAGCGCACACAGAACAGGAGAAGACGATGCGAAGTACGGTCGCCGACGTCATGACGACCGGGGTCGCCTCGGTCACCGAGGACACCGGCTACAAGGACATAGCGCAGGCGCTGCTGGACCAGGGTGTCAGCGCCCTGCCGGTCCTCGACTCCGAGGGCGGCGTCGTCGGCGTGGTCTCCGAGGAGGACCTCCTGCACAAGGAGGAGTTCAAGGACACCGACCGCGACAACAACTACCGGCCGCCGCTGCGCGCCCGGCTGCGTTCACGGCTTGCCGGCGCCGGGGTGCTGGTCGAGCGCGCCGACGAGAAGGCCGTCGCCACCAGTGCCGCAGAGCTGATGACCCGCCCTGCGGTCACCGTCTCCCCCGACGCGGGAGTCGTGGAGGCCGCCCGGCTGATGGAGCGCCGCGGCGTCAAGCGGCTGCCCGTGGTCGACGCCGCGGGCTCCCTGGTCGGCATGGTCGGCCGCCGCGACCTGCTGCGGGTGTTCCTGCAGGACGACGAAGCGATCGCCGCCGCCGTCCAGGCCGAGATCGACCACCTCGCCGCCGCGATGAAGGGCACCGACATCACCGCCGCGATGAAGAGCACCGACATCACCGCCTCGGTCGACGACGGGCGGGTGGAGCTGACCGGGTCGGTTCACCACCGCAGCACAGGCCACACCCTGGCCCGGCTGGTCAACCGCATCGAGGGCGTCGTCTCCGTCGACAACAGGATCAGCTGGCACGTCGACGACCTCTTGATGCCCTACGCAGGGCTGTGAGGAAACCGCTGCGCTCGCCCTCGGAGAACGGATCCGGGGGCGAGGGCACGCGGTCCCACCCGGGGCTGCGACAGCGCCCCGCCGCCCGCGGCGCGCTCGGCGATCCCGACCGCTCGCGTCCCACCGCGCGCCGCCCCGGCCGACTCGGACCGCATCCGGCCCCGTCCTCGCCCGAACGCCGACACCGCGAACCGCTGGAGCTGACCATCATGGACATCCGCGACCTCCGCCCCGCCGAGCACCGGCCGCTGCGCGCCGCGCTACAGGCCGGGGAACGCGCGCCGTCGGTATGCAACACCCGCCCCTGGGTCCTCAGCGACGAGGGGGACCGCATCGCGGTGGTCGCCGACTCCGAGCGGCGCCTGGATGCGGCCGACCCGCAGGCCCGGGAACTGGTGATCAGCTGCGGAGCGGCGCTCTACAACATCCGCGTGGCGCTGCGCGCCGAGGGCATGGTCCCCGAGGCCACGGTCCTGCCCGACCCCGACCGGCCGGGGCGGCTGGCCGAAGTCGCGATCGGCCGCGCGGGCGGACCCGACGACGAGGCCCGGGCGCAGGGTGCGGCGATCACCCGCCGCCGCACCCACCGCGGACTGTTCGCCGCCGACATCGACGACGTCGCCCTCGTGCGGAAGCTGGGCGCCGCCGCGGCCGCCGAGGGCGCGGCGCTGCTGCCGCTGCTCTCCGAACCGCTCGTCCGCTCGCTCGCCGGTCTGGTCGCCGCCGCGGAGCACCTGCACCGCTACGAGCGCCCGCGCGCCGACGAGCTGGCCGGCTGGGTGCGCCCGGTCGGCAGCCCGGCCTCCGACGGGGTCCGGGCGGAGGACTTCCCCGGCGACGCGGACGCTGACGGCGCCCTGTTCCCGGGGCGCGACTACGGGCAGGGCCGCATCCGCGGCATGCTCGACTCCCCGGGGGCGGTCACCGGCACCGTCGCCCTGCTGACCACGGCCGAGGACACGCGCAACGCCTGGATGGCCGCCGGGCAGGCCCTGGAACGCGTGCTGCTCGCGGCCGCGGTGGAGGAGGTCTCGGCCGCGTTCCACACCCAGCCTCTGGAGGAGCCGGCGCTGCGGGCCTTCATGGCCGAGAGGTACTGCGAGGGCGCCCACCCCCAGATGGTCCTGCGCCTCGGGCGCACCCTCCCGCACGGTTCCGTGCGCACCGATCCGGCACCGCCGCGATGACGGCGCATCACCTCCGAATCACCGTTCGTTGCGATCTCGGCCCGAAAGCGGTTCCGGGCAGCCGACGACCTCAGTAGAGTCGGAGGAGAGTAAGCCCGCCGGCGCAGCGAGCCGTTCCGGGCCTCGGAGGTGACTCTTGTCCGGCGAGAATCCCCACACCGAGCCGACCCCGGTCCTGATCCCGCAGACGCAGCTCGACCAGTTGCTCGCGGAGGTGCAGACCCGCCTCAGCGCGGTCATGCTGACACGGGACCGGGTGCACTCCCTGCTCAACGCCGTCGTCATGATCGGCACGGGACTCGATCTGGAGACGCTCCTGCGCCGCATCGTCGAGGCCGCGATGGACCTGGTCGACGCCCGCTACGGCGCTCTGGGCGTCGTCGGCCACGACGGCGAACTGGAGCGGTTCATCCCGGTGGGCCTGGGCGAGGAGCAGATCGCCGCGATCGACCACTGGCCCGAGGGCCGCGGCGTCCTGGGACTGCTGATCAAGGAGCCGCGCCCGCTGCGGCTGCGCGAGCTGGCCGAGCACCCCGAGTCCCGCGGATTCCCGCGGGGGCACCCGCCCATGCGGGGGTTCCTCGGCGTCCCGGTCCGGGTGCGCGACGAGGTCTTCGGCAACCTCTACCTGACCGAGAAGGCCGACGGCGCCGACTTCGACGAGGACGACGAGGCCATCGTGGTGGCATTGGCGACCGCGGCGGGTGTGGCCATCGAGAACGCCCGCCTCTACGAGGAGACCCGCCGCCGGGAGCTGTGGCTGGGCGCCTCCGACGAGATCACCACACGGCTGCTGCGCGGCGCCGACACCGACGAGGTGCTGCACCTGATCGCGGAGCGGGCGCGCCGCATGTCCGGCGCCGAGCTGGTGGCCATCGCCGCACCCGAGCAGCAAGGCCGGCAACTGGCCGTGCGGGTGGCCGACGGCGCCGACGCAGAACGGATCCGGGGACGCTCCACCCCGACGCACGGCACGCTGACCGGGCGGGCGTTCCGCAGTGAGGCGCCCGTGATCACCGATCTCGGCCGGTCCGGCGACGAGTCGGCGCCCCTGCTGGACGGGCTGGGCCTGGGGCCGGCTCTGCTGGTTCCCCTGGGCACGGGCGAGACGGCCAGGGGCGTGCTCGTGCTGGGACGCATAGCGGGCTCGGGGCCGTTCACCCCGACGACCGTACGGATGCTGCACACCTTCGTCGGTCACGCGGCACTGGCGTTGGAGCTGGCCGACGCACGCAGCGACGCCGAGCGGCTCAGCGTCCTGGAGGACCGCGACCGCATCGCCAAGGACCTGCACGACGTCATCATCCAGCGGATGTTCGCGATCGCGATGTCGCTGATGGGTTGCGTCAACCGGATCGACGATTCGGGGTCGGCGCAGCGCGTCCAGCAGGCGGTGGACGACCTGGACGACACCATCCGCCAGACCCGCTCGACCATCTTCGCCCTCCAGCAGGTCGGCGACGACCGCCGCTGGCTGCGCAACCAGATCCTGGACGCGGTCAGCGCCGCCACCGAGCCGCTGGGGTTCACCGCGAACCTGCGGCTGGAGGGCCCCATCGACAGCCGGGTTCCCGACGACGTGGGCGAGCACGTGCTCGCGGTGATCGGCGAGGCGCTTTCCAACATCGCTCGCCACGCCGAGGCTTCGCGTGCGGAGATCCGCGTCGTCGTCGACGACGACGGCGGCATCTCCGTCGAGGTGGAGGACGACGGCGTGGGCATTGCCGAGGAGGAGGGCCGCCGCAGCGGACTGGCCAACCTCGCCGATCGCGCCGCTCTCTGCGGGGGCGCGTTCGAGACGGGCCGGCGGCCCGGCGGAGGCTCCCGGCTGTCCTGGCGGGCGCCCGTCGACGAGGACGGCCTCGGCTGAGGGGACGCGCCGCGGCCGCTCGGTCGTCGGCGCCCCGGCATGGGCCGGCCGCTTGGACCAGGACGTGGGGAGCGGTGCGGCACCGACCGGCTCACCGATCCCGCCAGCGGCCCGGCGACACCTCCGCCGCCAACCGTCCGGCGGCAGGGCCCGGAGCTCGCCCCGTGGACGCCCGCGGCGGGACCTCCGCCCCGGGACCAGGGCACCGACGCCCCTTGGCCGTCACCCGCCCGGCGCGTGACGATGCGCGAAGCGGGGCACGATGACCTGCGCCGAGAGCGAACGGAAGGGCAGAGCGATGAAGGAACCGCACCAGGGCGACGGGGGCGACCTCGGGCGCCGTGTCGCGCAGCGCCGCGCCGAACTGGGACTCTCGCACGACCAGGTGGCCGAGTCCGCCTCCATGGACCCCGGTTACGTGGCCTACCTGGAAGAGCACCCCGGAAGCCTCAGCCGGCAGTCGCTCTACCGCCTGGCGCAGGCCCTGCGCACCTCCCCGGCGCAGCTGCTGGGCGCCGACACCGAGACCCCGCCCGGCCACGCGGCGACCGCGGAGCCCGACCCCGGGATCCGGCCGCTCAGCACCGAGGAGTGCCTGAAGCTGATCGCACCCGGCGGGGTGGGGCGCGCCGCCTTCACCGAAGCCGCCGGCACCTCCCCCGCGGTGCTGCCGGTCAACTACACCCTCAGCGAAGGCGCGGTCGTCTTCCGCACCGCTGCCGACGGAGTCATCGCCCGCCACACCCCCGGACCGATGAGCTTCCAGGTCGACCGGATCGACGGCGGCACCAGCGAGGGCTGGAGCGTGCTCGCGACCGGCCGCGCCGCCATCGTCAACGACGCCCGACTGGCGGCCCTGCGCGAGCACCACACCGTGCGGCCCTGGGCCGGCGGTGAACGCGACGTCTGGATCCGCATCGACGCCGAGCGGATCACCGGGCGCCGCGTCGGCGGGCGCCGCGCACTCGGGGAGGACCGGACGTAGCGGGACGCGGCGGCTCCCCCGCCCCGTGATGCGTCCGGCGGGACCGCGTCGCGGCTCTGAGGAGGCCTTGGCTCCGAACCGCTGGTGATGCGGAGCGCCGTCCGAGCAGCCGCGCGTACCGGAGGTCGCGGTCGGCGGGACGGAGGTCCTCCACGTGCGGGCAGGAAGCCCGCGCGGCCGCGGGCAGGCCGCCTCTGCCGCCGGCACGGGCGCCGGAGGAGGGTGGGCGGTAAGGAGCGCGAAGCCCCGCAGACCCGAACGGCGTCAGCGGACCGGGGAGTACCGAGGGACGGCGCTGCCGGCGGCGTCCCTCCGCCCTACAGCACGCGGCGCGCGCTCCGCGGTCCCGCGGACCGGACGGCCGGGGCCGGAGCGGAACCGGCGCGCGAAGGGCCGGAAGCGGAGCCGGGACCGGCGTCCGCCCGTCGGCGCCCGGGCGAGAGAAGGCGACGTGGAGCACGCGGGTGAGGCGGTGATCGCGGCCGAGGAGTTCGCGGCGGCGGCGTTCGACCTGGACGGGGTCGTCACCGACACCGCCTCCGTCCACGCCGCCGCATGGAAGAGGACCTTCGACGACTTCCTGCGCTCGCGCTCCAGAACCGCCGGCGGGCCGTTCGTACCCTTCGAGCTGCGCGGCGACTACCTCGCTCATGTCGACGGCCGCCCGCGGCTGGAGGGCGTGCGCTCCTTCCTCGCCTCGCGCGGAATCGAGCTGCCCGAGGAGCGTCCCGGCGCCGACGCGCGGGCGATGACCGTTGCGGCGCTGGGGGACCGCAAGGAGCGCTACTTCCTGGACTACGTGCGCACGTACGGCGTGACCGCCTACCCGTCGACGCTGGCGCTGCTCGCGGCGCTGCGCCGCGCGGGAATCGCGACGGCGATCGTCTCGGCGAGCCGCAACTGCGCGGCGATCGTCGAGACCGCCGGTGCCGCCGGCCTCTTCGACGTGCGGGTCGACGGCGGCGACGCCGAGCGGCTGGGGCTTCCCGGCAAACCCGATCCCGCGCTGCTGACCGAGGCGGCCCGTCGTATGGGGGCGCCTCACGCCCGCACAGCCGTGGTCGAGGACTCCCTGGCCGGGGTCGATGCGGGCGCGCGCGGCGGCTTCGGCCTGGTGGTCGGGGTGGACCGGTCCGGGCAGGCCGCGGAGCTCCTCGCGCACGGCGCCGGCGTGGTGGTCTCCGACCCGGCGGAGCTGGCGGTGGCGGGGGTGCGGCGGTGACCGCTGCCCCGCCCGCTCTCGGCACAGGCGGCGAGCGCACCGCCGCCGTCCGTCCCCCGAACCGGCGATGAGAGTATTGCCGTCCCACCCGGCAGTCGGCCCGCACGGCCGCGCCCGCCCCACCCATCCCCGTACGGCGAGGAAGACATGGCCATCACACGCGCCGAAGTGATCGTCACGAGCCCGGACCGGAACTTCGTGACCCTGAAGCTGACCACCGCTGACGGGGTCACCGGCCTCGGGGACGCGACCCTCAACGGGCGCGAGTCCGCGGTGGTCGCCTATCTCCGCGACCACGTCGTGCCGCTGCTGATCGACCGAGACGAGAGCCGCATCGAGGACACCTGGCAGTTCCTGTACCGCGGCGCGTACTGGCGCAGGGGGCCGGTCACGATGGCGGCGATCGCCGCCGTCGACACCGCTCTGTGGGATATCAAGGGCAAGGTCGCGGGGCTGCCCGTGTACCAGCTTCTCGGCGGCGCCTCGCGCGAGGGCCTGCTCGCCTACGGCCACGCGTCGGGCCGGGATCTGGAGGAGCTGTTCGACAGCGTCCGCGACCACCGGGAGCAGGGCTATCGCGCCATCCGCGTGCAAACGGGCGTGCCGGGCCTGAAGTCGATCTACGGCATCGCCTCAAACGAGACGCGCCGAGCCGACAAGAGCGTGCGCTACGATCACGAGCCGGCCCAGCGGGGCTCCCTCCCCGCAGAGGAGGACTGGGACACACGGAGCTACCTGCGGCACGTACCCGGAGTTTTCGAGGCCGTGCGCAGCGAGTTCGGCCCCGAGACGCCGCTGCTGCACGACGCGCACCACCGGCTCGCGCCGATCGAGGCGGCCCGGCTCGGCCGGTCGCTGGAGCCCTACGACCTGTTCTGGCTGGAGGACGTCACCCCCGCCGAGAACCAGGAGTCGCTGCGCCTCGTGCGCCGGCACACCACGACCCCGCTCGCGGTCGGAGAGATCTTCAACTCGGTGTGGGACTACCAGCAGATCATCCGCGAGCAGCTGATCGACTACGTCCGCTCCGCCGTCACCCATACCGGCGGCATCAGCCACCTGAAGAAGGTGCTCGACTACGCGGCCCAGTACCAGATCAAGTCGGGCATGCACGGCCCCACCGACGTCTCGCCGGTCGGCATGGCGGCGGCGATGCACCTCGGCCTGTCGATCCACAACTTCGGCATCCAGGAGTACATGAAGCACGGCGCCCGGACCGACCAGGTGTTCCAGCAGTCGTTCAGCTGGCGCGACGGCTACCTGCACCCGGGCGACAAGCCGGGCCTGGGCGTCGATCTCGACGCCGACGAGGCGGGCAGGTACCCCTACGCGCAGGCGTACCTGCCCTACAACCGGCTCGCCGACGGCACGATCCACGACTGGTGAGGCTCCGCCGGCGGTGGCGGCCGCCGCTGCCGGTCCCGCGCTCCGCGGGCACGGCGCGTCCCCGAAACGCGTGCAGCATCCGCTTTCGTCGTCCGGGCGTGGTTCCATAGGGGTATGGCCGCCGATGTGGACGACTTCCTGCGCCTGGTCGGCGCGCTGCCCTCGGTCCAGCAGGGCGAGGCGCGCGACTGGACCTCGTTCAAGGTGCACGGCAAGGGGTTCGGCTTCCTCTGGGAACGCACGCGCACAGTCGGTCTGAAGCAGACGGTCGCCGAGCAGCAGGCCCTGGTGGCCGAGCGCCCCGCGGTCTTCGAGGAGCAGTTCACCGCCGGCGGCTACGGATGGGTCGTCGTCCAGCTGGACGCGATAGCCCTCGACGAGCTGGCCGAGCTGGTCACGGAGGCGTGGCTGCTCACCGCCCCGCAGGACCTCCTGGACGAGCACGAGGCCGCGCTCCTCGTTCCCGGGGGCCTGCTCAACCGGAGCTGAGCCCGGCGCCTGCGGCGCCGGGCGCCGGTTCACAGGCCGCTCAGAAGCGGTATCTGGTCGGGGTCGCCGAGCGCCGACCCCACCGCGACCACGTCGGCTCCGGCGTCCAGGAACGTACGCGCGTTGCGGCCGTCGACGCCTCCGGTCGCCACCACCCGCAGGTCCGGGAAGGGGCCGTGCAGCGCCCTGATCCAGTCCGGGCCCAGGACCGACGCCGGGAACGCCTTCACCCAGCGCCCTCCCGCGCGCATGACGCCCTGCACCTCGGTCGGCGATGCCACGCCCGGCAGGTGCGGCATACCTGCCTCCTGCGAGGCGGCCATGACCTCCGGGTCGAACCCGGGCGCCACCGTGAAGGCGGCTCCGCACGCACCGACCTCGCGGACCTGGCGGAGGCCGACGACCGTGCCCGCGCCCACCGGGACTCCGCGCTCCGCGCCCGCCCGCACGGTCGCGCGCAGCGCCTCCATCCCCCGCGGATCGCGGGCGGGCACCTCCACGACGCCGATTCCCAGATCCCACGCCCGGGCGGCCAGCGCGACCGTGTCCGCCGGCGGCAGTCCCCGCAGGATGGCCATCACCCGCCCGCCGCCGAAGAGCCCTGCGAACCCGCCGCCGCTCACGCCTTCCCTCGTTGCGTCCGCCACGGTTCCTCCTCTCGTTCACCCGCCGGCGCCGGCTGGGCCGGTGCCCGATCGCCCCGGCGCTCGTGCGGCTCAACCAGCACGGCCTCGCCCTGGCCGTCCCGCGGCGGTGCGGCCAGATCACCCACCACCCGCAGGACGCGCCCGGCGCACAGGTGCCCCAGGCGCAGGCGGCCCGCCGTGTCCAGTCCGCGCAGGCCGCCCGCCAGGTACCCGGCGGCGAAGGCGTCTCCCGCACCGACGGGCTCGACCACCTCCACCGCCGGTGAGGGGACGTGGACCGCCCGCTCCCCGCTGAACTCGGTCGCGCCGCGCTCGGCGTCCTTGACGACCAGCCGCGGAACCTCCGGAAGGAGTGCGCGCACCTGGGGAGCGGTGGCGGTGCCCCACAGCTCCTCGGCCTCGTCCCGGCCGACCAGGACCACGTCGGCGAGCCGCGCCAACTCCAGCAGGCGCCCGGCCGCCCTCCCCGGGGGCCACAGGCGGGCGCGGTGGTTCACGTCGAAGCTCACCGGCGGTGCGGGACCGGTGAGCAGCCGCTCGGCCAGGGCGCCGCACGCCGGCGACAGCGCCGGCGTGATCCCGGACAGATGCACCAGCCCCGCGCCGCGCACCGCGGGCGTGTCGGCGGTGTCGGGCCCCAGGGCCGAGGCCGCCGACCCGGACCGGTAGTAGTGGACGGTGCTGCCCGAGGGGCGGGGGTCCTTGGCGAGCAGCCCGGTGGGGCGGTCGGGGTCGACCCGCACACCGGAAACGTCCACACCGCGCTCGGCCAGGGTCCGGGTGACGACCCGGCCGAAGGGGTCGTCACCCACCGCGCTCACCCAGGCCGCGGAGTGCCCGAGCCCGGCCAGGGTGCAAGCGACGTTCGACTCGGCCCCGGCGGCGGTCACCGACACGTGCGGCGCCTCCTCCAGCGGGAGCGGGCCGCTCGGGACCAGCAGCGCCATGGTCTCGCCGACGCACGCGACCGGGCCCCTCACGCGGCCCCGCCGAAGGCCGCGGAGGGCCGGGGGCGCACGGGAGGGCCGGGCGCCCCGGCGGCCGCGGCGCCCAGCCGGCCGCCGGGGAGACCGCTCCCCGCCCGACCCGGTGCGGACCACCGCAGCCGTTCCCCCAGCTCGAACCGCTGCTGAATCCGCGGTCCCGCCGACGTATCCAACGATCCTCCTACCATTCAGCGAACGATCCGTCGCGGTGGCTCCAAACCGGAGGCCGCCAGCGGTGGCCCGCGCGGTCGGCCGTGCGCACCGCGTCCTCGTCCACCTCGATGCCCAGGCCGGCGGCGTCCGTGCGGTGCATGGCCCCGTCGGCGAAGCCGAAGGGCCCGGTGTCCAGCACGTAGTCCAGCAGCTCGGCGCCGCGGTTGTAGTGGATCCCGATGCTCTGCTCCTGGATGAGGAAGTTGGGAGTGGCGAAGGCGACCTGCAGGCTCGCCGCCAGCGCGACCGGGCCGAGGGGGCAGTGCGGAGCGACCAGGGCGTCGTAGGTTTCGGCCAGCGCGGCGATCCTGCGGACCTCGGACACCCCTCCGGCGTGCGAGAGGTCGGGCTGGGCCACGGCGATCCCGGCCTGCAGCGCGGGCAGGAAGTCGCCGCGCGAGTACAGGCGCTCGCCGGTGGCGACGGGCACCGGGCTGCAGCGGACCACGGCCTCGAGAAGGTGCCCGAACTCGGGCAGCACCGGCTCCTCGGCGAACATGGGCCGCAGGGGCTCCAGCAGCGGGAGGACGCGGCGGGCGGCAGCGGCGGTGAACCGGCCGTGAAAGTCCACCGCAACGTCGCGGTCGTCCCCCAGGACTTCCCGGACCTGGGACAGACGCTCCACGACGCCGTCGATCTCGCGGACGGTGGGCGAGCGGCTCACCACCCCGGCCGCGTTCATCTTCACCGCTGTGAGCCCCGACTCGACCCGGGCCGCCACTGCGTCGCGCAACCGGGCGGGGTCGTCGCCCCCGACCCAGCCGTAGACGCGCACGCGGTCGCGCACCGGCCCGCCCAGGAGCCGGTGCACCGGCACGCCCAGCCGCTTGCCGGCAAGGTCCCACAGGGCCTGGTCGAGCCCGGCCACCGCGCTGGAGAGCACCGGCCCGCCCCGGTAGAAGGCGGCCTTGGTCATCCGCTGCCAGTGGTGTTCGATCGGCGCGGGGTCCTCGCCCATCAGCAGGTCGGACAGCTCGCCGACAGCGGCCCGCACCGTCTCGGCGCGGCCTTCCACCACCGGCTCGCCCCACCCGGCGAGCCCTTCGTCGGTCTCCACGCGGCACAGCAGCCACCGCGGGGCGACGAGGAAGGTCTCGATACGGGTGATCTTCATGCGGGTCTCTCCGGTCCGTCGTCGTGCGCGCCCTCGTCTGTGGCGCGGAACAGGTCCTCCTCCGCCTGGTCCAGCAGCGCGCGCATCGTGCTCTCGGCAGCGGCGGGGTCGCCGGCCGCGACGGCTTCGGTGACGCGGGTGTGGCTGGGGACCGGGTCCCTGGGGTCCGCGGCGTGCACCAGGCGGTCCCGCTCGACCAGACCGGCGGCGAGGAAGATGTCGGTGCGGGTGTAGAGCTCGTTACCGGTGGCGGCCAGCAGCGCGCGATGCCAGCGCAGGTCCGCGGCGGCGGCCTCCTCCGGTGGCGACCCGCGGGTGTCGGCCATGGCCCGCACCGCCGCGCGCAGCTCCTCGACGTCGCGCCCGGTGCGCCGGGCGGCCGCCAGCCGGGCCGCGGTCGGCTCCAGGGCGCCGCGCAGCTCGGCCAGGTTCCGGAAGAACGTGTCGCCCGCCCCGGCGGCGATCTGCCACTTGACGACGTCGGGGTCGAGCAGGTTCCAGTCGGCCCGGGGCCGCACGAAGGTGCCCTTGCGCTGGCGCGACCCCACCAGTCCTTTGGCTGCCAGCACCCTGATCGCCTCCCGGATGGCGGTCAGGCTCAGGTCGAGCTCGCCGCTGAGCACGGCCAGGTCGATCGTCTCCCCTTCGGCGAGCCGCCCGGAGAGCACCCGCTCCCCCAGGAGTTGCACGGTCTGGCCGTGGACCCCGCGTTCGGAGTAGGCGGCCATCAGGCGTGCACCGAGGAGGCCGGCGCCACCGGGCCGCGCGGCTCGGCCGAGTCCTCCCGGCACGCGCGCAGCCCCGGGAACACACCGGTGAGGTCGGCCGGCGGCCGGCGCCCCCAGGAGGCCGACAGGCCCGACGAGGGCGCGCAAGCGGGTGCGGTCTCCACCGTGGTGCACCTCCCCGAGCGAACAGCCGACCGCCTCACCTGGACGGATAGCGGTTCTGACTGGCACAGAGCATGCCACCGAGGGCGCATGGCGTCAACGAAAAATACTAATTAATCATTTTTAGGATCGCCCGCGTCGAAGGGGAACCAGTGTGCCAGCGTCACCGAGCGATACGCCGCAGGGCGTTCGAGACCGCCCGTGGCGCCGGGGACGCGGCGACACCTGCGTTGTATCGGCTCAGCGCCCGGTGCGCGGCGATGTCGCTCGGCTGCACCGCGCGCCGCGCCCGGTCGCGGGCCTCCGAGTGGCCGCCTGCCGGTCCGGGCGGGCCCGGTCAGCGGCGGGTGGCCAGGACCACGCCTGCCAGGCAGAAGGCGCCGCCGAGGAGGGCGAGAACGGCCGGAACCTCGCCCAGGAGCGTCCACGACAGTGCCACCGTGACCGGCGGCACCAGGTAGGTCGCGGCGATGGTGCGGCCCGCGGTCCAGTACGACAGGACGTAGCCCCAGGTCAGGAAACCGACCGCGGTCGGAAACACACCCAGGTAGAGCACCGCCGCCAGTGAGGCCGCCGGCGCCGCGGCCAGTTCGCTGAGGAGCGCGGGAAGGAACGGCAGCAGGGCCGCGGTCCCGGCCAGTGCTCCGAGCCACGTCATCGTCACCGCCTCCACGCGCGCCAGGAGGCGCTTCTGCAGCAGTACGGCGAAGGCGTACAGGACCGCGGACAGGACTGCCAGCGCGACGCCGACGCCGTCCACCCGGCCGGTGAAACCCGTGACGGCGATCAGTGCGACACCGGCGAACGCGACGGCGACACCGATGCCGAGCCGACTCGTGAGCCGCTCACCCAGGACGGCGACGGCGGTCACCGCGACCAGGATGGGCGCGGTCGCCACCAGCAGGGCCGCCGTCCCGGCGTCCACCAGGCGCTCGGCGGCGTTGAGGGCCACGTTGTAGCCGCCGAACCAGACCACGCCCCAGAGCGCGATGAGCCCCAGCAGGCGGCCCCGGGGCAGGGCGCGGAAGGAGGCGGGCTCCGCGGCCGACTCGGCGGTCGCTCGCTCCGCGGTCCGGTACCGGGCGGACGCGGCGGCGACCGCCGCGAACACGCTCAGCGTGAGGGCCGCGGCCACCATGCGGCCGAGCGCCATGGCGCCGGGCGAGAAGTCGTGTCCGGCGGAGCGGATACCGACGAACGCCGACGCCCACAGCAGAACGGTGATCCCCGCGGCGCAGACGATCGTCCAGGAGGGAGGGCGCCCGGCGCGCCGATCCGGCGCCTGCGCGGAGGAGGGGGCGGCGGGCGGCGCGGTGGCGCTCTCAGCCGGCCTGTGAGTGGGGATCTCGGGAGTGTGCTGCTGTGTCATACAGCGATTCTCACCTGCCGCACGATTCAGTACCAGCGATTATTTCTTCATGACACTTCAGTTCTGCTGTATATTCGCTCCATGCTTGACGTCCACCGGCTCCAGATCTTCCGCTCCGTCGTCGCCTCCGGATCGGTCCAGACGGCCTCCACCAACCTGGGCTACACGCCCTCGGCCGTCAGCCAGCACGTCACCGCACTGCAGCGGGAGACGGGCCTCACCCTGTTCACGCGGGCCGGCCGCGGGCTGCGGCCGACGGCCGCCGGGCACGCCCTGGCCGCCGAAGCCGACCGGGTGCTCGCCCGGCTCGGCGAGGCCGAGTCGCTGGTGGCGGCCCTGCGCTCGGGCCGAACCGGCTCGCTGTCCATCGCCTACTTCGCGTCGGTGGGCGCCGCGTGGATGCCGCACGTGGTCCGGCGGCTGAACACCGACCTCCCGGGCGTGCAGCTGGCCCTCGAACTCCGCGAGCACATCCCCGACTCCAACGAGGAGCGCGCCGACGTGCAGGTGGTCGTGGCGCGGTCCGGTTTCGTCCCCGGGACGGGCTTCACCGCCCACCACCTGCTCGACGACCCCTACGTCGCGGTGCTGCCCCGGGAGCACCCCCTCGCGGGCAGGGACGAGGTCGACTTGGCCGAGCTGGCCGATGAACGCTGGATCGACAACGACTTCGCCCGTGGCTGGTGCCGCGCCAACCTCGTCGAAGCCTGCACGGCCGCGGGCTTCACCCCGGCCTTCCACGTCGAGGCCCACGACTACCCGACCGCTCTCGCCTTCGTCGAGGCCGGGATCGGCGTCACGGTGCTCCCCTCGCTCGGCGCTGCGCACCTCCCCGACGGCGCCGCCTGCGTCCGCGTCGTCCGCCCGACCCCGCTCCGGTCCATCCACGCGGTGGTGCACGATGCCGTCGAGCACACCCCGGCGGCGCGCACGGCACTCACGGTGCTCCGCGAAGTCGCGGAAGCGGCGCGGCAGGGCGGCACCAGAAGCGGCACGGACCCCGGCGGCGTCCGGCGGCCCGCGGCTGGCGCGGGCTCCGCCCCGGCCCCGCCTGCGCGATCGGCTTCCCCGCGGCTCCCGGAAACGGCGCACAGTGCGGCGGACTGACGCACGCGCCGCGTGCGGCCGCGCGGCGCCGACCCACCTGGACTGCGGGCGACCGCCGGGCACACCGGGCGCGCCGCCGACCCGGCCGACCCCGCTCACGCCCCGCGCCGCGTCGTAGGCCTACCGAAGGTCGACCATCTCGCCCGCGCGCTGCTCGGCCCAGTCGGTGAGGGCCGGGATCGGAGCGCGTAGCGACCGGCCCAGCCGGGTCGGCTCGTCGTCGACCCGCGGCGGCGCGTCGGCGTGCAGGGGCGGGGCAGGGCGGCAGGTATCGGGCGGATCGCCCTCTCAGTGGCGGTCCGCCGTCCGCGGTGCGATCCTCAGTTGTCGGACCTGATGAGGTCGGCGGCGCGTTCGCCCACGGTCAGCACCGTGACCATCGGATTGGGCGAGGGCATCGTCGGAAACACCGACGCATCCGCCACCCGCAACCCCGACAGCCCCCGCACCCGCAGGCACGGATCCACCACCGCCCCCGGATCGTCCTCGGCCCCCATCCGGCACGTACCCGCCGGGTGATAGACCGTGTGCGCCGCCCGCCGGCCGTACTCCGACAACTCCGCATCCCCCGTCAGCGCCGGACCCGGCGCCACCTCCCGCGCGATCCAGGACCGGAACGGCTCGGTGGCGGCGATCTCGCGGGCGATGCGCAGCCCGTCCACGATCGTGCGGGCGTCGTAGTCCCCGGGGTCGGTGAAATAGCGGAAGTCCAGCGCGGGCTTGACCGCCGGATCCGCATCCACCAGCCACAGCTTGCCGCGCGAGCGCGCGCGGGGCACGTTGGGCGTCATGCAGATCGCGTTGCGCGGACCCGGCGAGTCATAGCCCAACCGCGCGGTGTTGTCGTCGAAGGGCACCTGGTAGACGTGGAACATCAGGTCCGGGCGCTCGTCGGCCGCGTCGCGGCGCACGAACAGGCCCCCGTCGGAGTGCATGACCGTCGTCTCGGGCACCTCGCGGGCGGTCTCCCACATGATTACCGACTCGGGGTGGTCGAGCAGGTTCTCGCCGACCCCGGGCAGCGCGTGGGCGGCCTCGATACCGACCGCGCGCAGGTCCTCGGGCGGGCCCACCCCCGACAGCAGCAGCAGGCGGGGGGTGTCGA
>NZ_JAVREK010000031.1:0-56241 GCF_031845375.1 Streptomonospora wellingtoniae | reverse complement strand
CGATCTCCAAGTACAACGCCAAGGGCGCCGTCGATCGGACCAGCTACAAGGCCACGATCAGTATCAACATCATGGCCGTATCAAGTCCTTGACGCCGCCGCCGGAGCCCTTAACTACACGGCATTGGGGCTAGATCGGTGACGGGAGCATTGTTGCGCCTGCCCGGCACAGCACCGATCTTGTAGCCATCGTTAACGGAAATCGCTTTCCTTTACGGTGGCTACAAGATCAACGGGGTTCGGGCCGCGGCGGCACCGGCCGCGCACCGGCCGCGCACCAGCGGCCACCGGCGGCTCAGGCGTACCGGATCGGGCGCTTCGCCCCGACGGCGAACGGGTATCCACTGAGCGGCAATCGATCAAGGGTGATCGGAGGAACCTGGATGAGCGAGACCCGCGCTCTGGGACCGCAGGAGACCGGTGGCGACCCCGCCGGAACCGCCTACTCGACCGCCGAACACATCAGGCTGGCCGAGACCCATTCCGCACACAACTACGCCCCCCTGCCCGTCGTCGTCGCAGAAGGCGACGGCGCGTGGGTGACCGACGTCGAGGGGCGCCGCTACCTCGACTGCCTGGCCGGCTACTCGGCCGTGAACTTCGGACACCGCAACCCCGAGCTCGTCGCCGCGGCCCGGCAGCAGCTCGAACGCGTCACGCTGACCAGCCGCGCCTTCTACCACGACCGGTTCGCGCCCTTCGTCGCCGCGCTGGCGGGCCTCGCCGGCAAGGGCCGGGTGCTGCCGATGAACTCCGGCGCCGAAGCGGTGGAGACCGCCGTCAAGGTGTCACGCCGCTGGGCCTACGACGTCAAGGGCGTCCCTGCAGACCAGGCCACGATCGTCGTCGCCGGCGGCAACTTCCACGGCCGCACCACGACCATCGTCTCCTTCTCCGACGACCCCGACGCCTACGGCGGCTACGGTCCCTACACCCCCGGGTTCCGCAGCGTGCCTTACGGCGACGCCGACGCGGCCGCCGAGGCGGTCGACTCCACCACCGCGGCGATCCTGGTCGAGCCCGTGCAGGGCGAGGCCGGTGTGATCGTCCCCCCGCCCGACTACCTGCCACGGCTGCGCGAGCTGTGCGACCGGCACCGGGTGCTGCTGATCGCCGACGAGGTCCAGTCGGGCCTGGGCCGCACCGGGACCGTGCGGGCCTGCGAGCACACGGGAGTCGTGCCCGACGCCTACCTGTTCGGCAAGGCGCTGGGCGGTGGCATCCTGCCGGTTTCGGCGATGGTCGCCGACGAGGACGTGCTGGGGGTCGTCAAACCCGGCCAGCACGGCAGCACCTTCGGCGGCAACCCCATGGCCTGCGCCCTCGGCAGCACCGTCGTGCGCATGCTGCGCGACGGCCCCTACCTGGACAACGCGCGGCGGCTGGGCGAGCTGCTGCGCACCCGGCTGAAGGAGTTCGAGGGCCGCGGCGCCGTCTCCACCCGCTGCATCGGCCTGTGGGCGGGCATCGACGTGTCACCGGAGCTGGCCACCGGCCGGCGGATGTGCGAGCTGCTGGCCGAGCGGGGGGTCCTGGTCAAGGACACCCACGGCTCCACGATCCGGCTCTCGCCTCCGCTCGTGGTCTCCGAGGACGACCTCGACTGGGGACTCGACCAGATCGCGGCGGTGCTGACCGAGCTGGGGGCCTGAACCGGCCGCCGCCCCGCGCGGCGCAGCAGACTCTCCCGTCCGGGGCTTCCCGCCGGCCGCACGGCCGGCGGGAAGCCCCGCCCCGCCTGGACCAGTCCGGCCCGGCTTCGCGCGGGGCCGGGCGCCGCACCGGCGGGCTCAGTCCAGCTCTCCCGCCAGGACCTCCGGCCCCGCGCTGTCCAGGGTCGCCTGCGCCGCGTACAGCGCACGGTCCGGCCCTTCCTCCAGCTGGCGCAGGATCCGCTTGGTGAAGGCGCGGTGCCCGCGCGCGTTGGGGTGGAAGGTGCCGTGGTCGACCTGGACGCCCTGGGCGAACCCGCCCAGCAGGACGCCGTTCAGCCAGGGCTCCTCGGCGCCCACCTCGTGGCCCTTGAGCGCGTCGAACATGCGCACGTACTCCACGCTGCCGGTCTGGCGGTCCTCCACGATCTCCGAGTCCAGCCCGGCGGCCTTCTCCCGCACGCGGGTGCTGAACTCCTTGAGCTTGCCGTTGAGCCATTCCTGGTCGTCGGGGGCCAGGGTGTAGTACATGCCCGAGGGGTCGGTGGGGAAGAGCCGCGGATAGCCCACGACCAGGATGCGCGCGTCGGGGGCCCGCTCGCGGATCTCGCCGACGATGTCCTCCAGGGTGTCGTCGAACACGCGCATCCGCTTCTCGATCTCCTCCTCCTGGTCGCGGCAGGCGGTGGACTCCATCAGCGGGACCCGCACCATGCACGCCCGCAGCACGCTGGTGAAACCGAGGTCGTTGCCGCCGATGCCGATGGTGACCAGCGAGGTGTGCGCGGTCACCCGCCCGATCTGGGAGTCGCGTTCGCCCACCGACTCCAGCATCGAGGCGCCCCTTTGGCGGCTGCAGGCGAAGAACCCCAGGTTCCCCGCCACGTCGAAGGAGTCGGCCACGCGCCGGGGGTAGGCGTTGGCCGAGCGCCGGCAGCCGTCCTCGCCGGCCGTGCCCGGCGCGTAGTCGCCTGCGCCCTCGCCTGAGGAGTAGGAGTCGCCCAGTGCGATGTAGTTGCCCCACGAGGCGGCCTCCTCCGGCGTGAGGCGCTGGCGCCAACCCGAGGCGCCGTCTTCGTCGCGCCGCGGGTCCTCCAGCCGGGTGCAGCCCTGGCCGGTCGCCTCGCACCAGGCGTCCCGCAGGCCCTCGCGGGTGACCGGAACCACCAGAACCGCGACGCACGCCAGCACGAGTGCGGCCGCCGTCGCGCAGATGATCCGTGTGCGACGGCTGATCTCGGGGATGCGCACCGCTCCTTCTGCCTCCCGTTCCCGGCGCTTGCGTCCGCGGCCGGAGCCCTGCGCGCCCGGCGCCGCGGACCGGCGTCCACTGCACGAAGGCTACCCGCGCGGCCGGCGGCCTCAGCGGAGGCCGCCGACCGGTCCCGCCGCGGGCGCACCGCGGGGACGGGCCGCCACCACCGCTTCCAGCGCGCGGTCCACCTGCTCCCCGGTGAGGTCGGCGCGCGCTGTCAGCCGCAGCCGGGCCCGGCCGTCGGGCACCGACGGCGGCCGGAAGCAGCCCACCTCCACGCCCGCCGCGCGGCACCGACCGGCCCACGAGACCGCCTCCTCGCGGGAGCCGGCGAGCACCGACACCACGGCCGCGTCCGGCACCGTCGCGGCCAGCCCGGCCGCCCGCAGCTCCGCCGACAGCCGCCGCGCAGTCTCGCGCAGCCGGCGCGGGCGCCGGGGGTCGCCACGCAGCAGCCGCAGCGCCGCCAGCGCGGCGCCCGCGGCGGGCGGGGCGAGACCGGTGTCGAAGACGAAGGTGCGCGCGGTCTCGACGAGGTGCCGGATGAGGGTGCGCGGCCCCAGCACCGCGCCGCCCTGGGCGCCCAGCGCCTTGGACAGCGTCGCCGCCGCCGCGACTCCCGGCGCCCCGCGCAGCCCGGCGGCGCTCAGCGCACCGGTTCCGCCCTCGCCGACCACCCCGAGACCGTGCGCGTCGTCGAGAAGCAGCGCGGCGCCGTTCTCGGCGCAGGCGCGCGCCAGTCCGGCGACGTCGCTCAGGTCGCCGTCCACGGAGAACACCGTGTCGCTGAGCAGCGTCCGGTGCTCCCGCCCGCAGTCGGCCAGCGCCGCCCGCGCGGCGCCGCCGTCGCCGTGGTCGAACAGCAGGACCTGCGCGCCCGCCGCCTTGGCCAGGCGCGCGGCGTCGATGAGTGAGGCGTGGTTGCCGCGGTCGCACACCAGCGCCGCCGATCCGTCGGCCACCGCCGTGACCAGGCCCAGGTTTGCGGTGTAGCCCGAGGAGAACACCAGGGCCGCCTCGGCCCCGTAGAAGTCCGCCAGTTCCTCCTCCAGTTCGCGGTGCAGCAGCGTGTCGCCGCTGACCAGGCGCGATCCGGTGGCGCCCGCACCCCAGCGCCGTGCGGCGGCGGCCGCGGCCCCGGTCACGGCCGGGTGGCGCGCGAAGCCGAGGTAGTCGTTGCCGGCGAGGTCCACTGCGCCGGGCGCGGTGTCGGGGCCGCGCGGGCGCAGCCGCCGGGCCAGTCCCGCTGCGGCGCGCTCGGCCGCGGCGGCGCCGAGCCGCTCGAAGGGATCGTGGTCGCCCATGCCGTCCTCGTCGTCGGTGTCCGGGGTCCCTGCCCGTCCCCGGGTCGGCGGGGGCCGGGCAAGGCCCGCTCCGTTGCGGGGGCGAGGGACCAGCTGCGGCGCCCGGCAGCCGCGACGCCGTCGGCGCGGCGGCCGGGTCGCGTGAAGCGAACACCGCGAAGCAGGAGTGCGCTTCAGGAGTACGGGCCCGGCCGGCTGCCGGGCCCCGACCGGGGCCACGGCCAATGTCACACGCCCGTCCGGCCGCGGCACCTGCGGAAACCCACAAGGAACCGCCGCAGGAATCTGGGCGGAGCGCCATTGGCGGTGGCCGGGCCCGATCGGCAGCATGGCCCGGTATGACCGACGCCTTCCGGGCACCCGCCGTGCCCCCGTCCGCGACCGCCGCAGGAGTCGACTGGGTCGAACGGGTCGACCGCGAGCACGTGTGGCACCCCTACTCTGCGATCTCCGCGAACGGGTCCGACGACGCGCCCCGCGTCGTCCTGGGCGCATCGGGCGCGCGGCTGCGGCTGGCCGACCCGGACGGCGGCGCCGAGCACGACGTGGTGGACGGCATGTCGTCGTGGTGGTCGGCGATCCACGGCTACGCCCACCTCGTCCTGGACGAGGCGCTGCGCGCCCAGGCCGGCTCCTTCAGCCACGTCATGTTCGGCGGGCTCACCCACGAACCCGCGGCCCGGCTCGCCGCCGCTCTGGTCGAGATCACCCCCGAGCCGCTCCGGCACGTCTTCCTGGCCGACTCCGGCTCCGTGTCGGTGGAGGTGGCGCTGAAGATGTGCCTGCAGTACTGGCGCTCGGCGGGGCTGCCGGCCAAACGGCGCGTGCTCACCTGGCGCGGCGGCTACCACGGCGACACCTTCCACGCCATGTCGGTGTGCGACCCCGACGGCGGCATGCACGCGTTGTGGGGGGACGTGCTGCCCCGCCAGATCTTCGCCGAGCAGCCGCCGCCGGGGTTCGCTGCCGGACCCGACCCCGCCTACACTGCTCACCTCGACGCACTGGTCGCCGAGCACGCCGACGAGCTGGCCGCCGTCATCGTCGAACCGGTCGTCCAGGGAGCCGGCGGCATGCGCTTCCACAGCCCCGGCTATCTCGCCGAACTGCGCCGCATCACCGAGCGCCACGGCGTCCTGCTGGTCTTCGACGAGATCGCCACCGGGTTCGGCCGCACCGGCGAGCTGTTCGCCGCCGATCACGCCGGTGTCGCCCCCGACGTCATGTGTCTGGGCAAGGCGCTGACCGGCGGCTATCTGACCCTGGCGGCCACCCTGTGCACCGCGGAGGTGGCCGAGGGCATCGGCCGCGGCGAGGTCCCGGTCCTGGCGCACGGGCCCACCTTCATGGCGAACCCGCTGGCCTGCGCGGTCGCCGCCGCCTCGATCGGCCTGCTCAGCGGCGGCGACTGGCGCGCCCGCGTCGCGTGCATCGCGCGCGAACTGGAGGCCGGACTCGCCCCGGCGCGGGCTCTGCCCGGTGTCGCCGACGTCCGCGTACTCGGCGCCATCGGCGTCGTCCAGCTCGACCGGCCCGTCGACACCCGCGCCGCCACGGCCGCCGCACTCCGCACCGGCGTCTGGCTGCGGCCCTTCCGCGACATGGTCTATACCATGCCGCCCTACGTCTGCGGCCCCGACGAAACCGCACGCGTCGCCGAGGGCGTGCTCGCCGCCGCCCGGGCCTGCACCGCAGAGGGGCGGCGGTGATCCTCGTCGTCGCCGGAACCGGAACGGGCGTGGGTAAGACCGCCGTCACCGCGGCCGTCGCCGCGCTGCACCCTGACCGGGCCGCGGCGCTCAAGCCCGCCCAGACCGGCGCCGCGCCCGGCGAGGCGGGCGACGCCGACGCGGTGGCGCACCTGGCACCCGGCACCGCGGTGTGCGAGCTGGCCCGCTACCCCGATCCGCTGGCCCCCGCCACCGCGGCCCGCCGCGCCGGCCGCGCGGGCGTGCGCGCCGTCGAGGCGGCACGCGCCGCGCGGGCGCTCGCCCGCGAGCACGCTCTCGTACTCGTCGAGGGCGCCGGAGGACCGCTGGTGCGGCTGCACGGGAACGGCGACACCCTCGCCGACGTCGCTGCCGAGCTGGGCGCACCGGTGCTGCTCGTGACCCGCGCGGGGCTGGGCACCCTCAACGACACCGCGGCTGCCGCCGAGGCGCTCGCCGCCCGCGGTCTGACCTGCCTCGGCACCGTGATCGGCAGCTGGCCCGCCCGGCCGGGCCTCGCCGCCCGCTGCAACATAGCCGACCTGCCGGAGGCATCCGGGCTGCCGCTGCTGGGCGCACTGCCCGAAGGGGCGGCGCGGCTGTGCCCCCGCGCGTTCTCCGCCGCCGCGGCCGCCTCGCTCACACCCCGGCTGGGCGGACGGTGTGCGACGCCCCCACCACCCCGCCCGCGTGTCACCTGCGGCGTCTGTTGTTAGATGATGGTCGGCGCCACACCCGCCGGCCGGACCCGCGCTCCGGCGTACCGCACGAAGGAGGAAGCCGGACATGCCGACAGCGCCGCCCATGCTGTGGAAGCCGGACGAGAACCGGATCGAGCGTGCGAACCTCACGCCCTTCACCCGGTGGGTGCGCGAGCACCGCGGCGTCGAGGCGGCCGACTACGACGCACTGTGGCGGTGGTCGGTCACCGATCTCGACGGCTTCTGGTCGGCCGTCTGGGAGTACTACGGCGTCAGCGCCGAGACCCCCTACGAGCAGGTCCTCGCCGACGCCTCCATGCCCGGTGCCGACTGGTTCCCCGGCGCGCGGCTGAACTACGCCCGCCACATCTTCTCCGGCCGCGACGACGGTGCCGTGGCCATCCGGCACGCCTCCGAGCTGCGCATGCTGGGGGAGTGGACCTGGGGCGAGCTGCGCGCCCGGACCGCCTCCATCGCGCAAGGGCTGCGCCACCTGGGCGTGCGGCCCGGCGACCGCGTCGTGGGCTACCTGCCCAACATCGCCGAGACCGTCGCCGCGTTCTACGCCTGCGCCTGCATCGGCGCCGTCTGGTCCTCGTGCTCGCCCGACTTCGGGGTGCGGAGCGTCGTCGACCGCTTCGCCCAGATCGAGCCGAAGGTGCTGCTGGCCGTCGACGGCTACCGCTACGGCGGCAAGGACTTCGACCGCACCGGCGTGCTGGCCGAACTGCGCGAGCAGTTGCCCACCGTCGAGCACACCGTGGTGCTGAACTACCTGCGCGACGTCCCCGTCGAGGGCGCGCTTTCCTGGGAGGAGCTGGAGTCGGCGGGCGCAGGCGCCGATCTCGCCTTCGCGGAGGTGCCCTTCGACCACCCGCTGTGGGTGCTGTACTCCTCGGGCACCACCGGCCTGCCCAAGGCGATCGTGCACGGCCACGGCGGCATCCTGCTGGAGCAGCTGAAGAACCTCAACCTGCACCTGGACGCTCAGGCCGGCGACCGCGTGTTCTGGTACACCACCACCGGCTGGATGATGTGGAACTTCCTGGTCAGCGTCCTGCTGACCGACGCCTCCATCGTCCTCTACGACGGCAGCCCCGGACACCCGGACCTGGGTGCGCTGTGGGACCTGGCCGACCGCGCCGAGGTCACGGTGTTCGGCACCAGCGCCGGCTTCCTGACCTCCTGCATGAAGGAGGGCGTCCGCCCCGCCGAAGGGCGCGACCTGTCGCGGCTGCACGCCGTCGGCTCCACCGGCTCCCCGCTGAGCCCCGAGGGGTTCGACTGGTGCTACCGCGAGCTCGGCCGGGACCTGTGGCTGTTCTCCACGAGCGGCGGCACCGACATCTGCAGCTGCCTGGTCGGGGGCGTCCCCACCCTGCCCGTGTACGAGGGCGAGATCCAGGCCCGGTCGCTGGGCATGGCCGTGGCCGCATGGGACCCTGACGGCAACGAGCTGATCGGCGAGGTCGGCGAGCTCGTCGTGACCCGGCCGGCGCCTTCCATGCCGGTCCGCTTCTGGAACGACCCCGGCGGCGAGCGGCTGCGCGAGAGCTACTTCTCCGTGTACCCCGGCGTGTGGCGCCACGGCGACTGGATCGAGGTCACCGAGCGCGGCACGGCGGTCATCTACGGCCGCTCCGACTCCACCATCAACCGCGGCGGAATCCGCATGGGCACCAGTGAGATCTACCGCGCGGTGCTGGCGCTGGAGGAGGTCACCGACGCGCTCGTCGTCGACGTGCCCCAGAAGGACGGCGCCTCGCGCATCGAGCTGTTCGTGGTCGTGCGCGAGGGCGCGGCCCTGGACGACGGCCTCACCGCGCGCCTGGCGCGGCGCATCCGCGAGGACTGCTCGCCCCGCCACGTCCCCGACGCGGTGCGGGCCGTGGGCGAGGTGCCGCGCACCCTGTCCGGCAAGCTGCTGGAGGTCCCGGTCAAGCGCATCCTGATGGGCGAGAGCGCCGAAAAGGTCGCCAGCCGCGACTCGCTGGCCAACCCGCAGGCCCTGGACCACTTCACCCGGCTGGCCGACGACGGCCGCGGCGGCAGCTGAGCGGCGGCGGCGCACGACACGGGCCCGGGTCCGGGCCGCGCCCCGCGGGCGGACGGCCGGGCGGGCGGACGCGAGGGGACTGACCCGCCGAACACGGCCTAGTCTGGGCGCGTGTCGCAGCAGATTCCCCAACGCGGGGCCCAAGGCGCCCGCGACGCCCGGGGCGGGCGGATCGTCGGCATCGACGTCGCACGCGCGCTCGCGGTGTTCGGCATGTTCACCGTCCACCTCGGCGTCGGCTCCATCGGCGTCTTCGGCGGGGACGCCTTCGGGGAGTCCGCCGCCGAGGCGCTCCACCAGCTCACCCGGGGCCGCTCCTCCGCGCTGTTCGCGTTCCTCGCCGGGGTCTCGCTGGCGCTGATGACCGGACGCACCCGCCCCGCCGACGGCACGGCCCTACAGCGGGCGCGCGCCCGCATCCTGGTCCGCGCCCTGGTGCTCGCACTGCTCGGGATGCTGCTGGACCTCACCGGCGCGCCGATCGCGGTCATCCTCACCTACTACGGCGGGTTCTTCCTGCTCGCGCTGCCGCTGCTGCGCCTGCGCGCCCCGGCGCTCTGGTGCATCGCGGCCGCGGTCGCGGTGCTGGGGCCGGTGCTCTCCTTCGCGGTCCGCGACCGAATGGCCGAGCCACCGCTGCGCGTCAGCTCGATCGGCGGCATCACCGACTTCCTGCTGACCGGCTACTACCCGGCGGCCACCTTCATGGCCTTCGTCGTCGCGGGTATGGCCGTGGGCCGGCTGGACCTCGCGGCGCCGCGCGTCCGCGCCGCCCTGGCCGCGGGCGGGGCGGGGCTGGTGCTACTCGGCTACGGCGGCTCCTGGCTGCTGCTGTACCCGCTGGGCGGCATCGACCGCCTGGTGCAGGCCAGGCTGGGCGGCGCCGTCGACCTGTCGGCCACCGACCCCGTGCTGCGCGCGCCGTTGCGCAGCGACGTCGCCGCCGAGCTCGGCGACCTGCACGGCCAGGTGCCCACCGACTCGCTGTGGTACCTCGTGGTCGCCGCGCCGCACAGCGGCACCGGCTTCGAGATCGCCGGCGCCGTGGGCACGGCCCTGGTGGTGCTGGTCGCCTGCATGGTCGCCGCCGAGTTCGCGGCCGCGCCGCTGTACCCGCTGGCCGCCGCCGGGTCCATGGCACTGACCGTCTACACCGGCCACATCCTGGTGATCGCGGCGCTGGGGTACTCGTTCCAGGACGACGCGCCGTTCCGGCTGGAGGTCTTCGTGATCGGAGCGCTGCTTACGGCGACCCTGTGGCGCATGCTGCTGGGCCGCGGTCCGCTGGAGCGCGCCCTCGGCTCGGCGGGCGACGCGGTCGCCGACCTGGTCACCGCGGGCGCGCCGCCGGCGGAGGGCGGCACGGGCCGGCCGCCGCCGCGCTGAGGACGCGCCCCCGCCCCGAGCAGTCGGTGCGGCGTCCTCTCACGCGGGCCAGCGCGGCGGGCGCTTGTCCAGGAAGGCGGCGATACCCTCGCGGGCCTCGGGCGTCTGGCTGCTCGCGGCCATCACCTCGACCGCATGGGTGTAGGCGTCGCGCTCGGGCCGGTCGAACTGGGCGTAGAGGGTCTGCTTGCCCAGCGCGGTGCTGCGCGGCGCCCCGCGGGTGGCGCGCTCCAGCAGCCCGCGGGCCGCACTGTCGAGCTCGGCGTCGGGCACCGCCTGGTTGACCAGGCCCCATTCGGCGGCGGTGGCGGCGTCGATCGCATCGCCGGTCAGCGCCATCTCCATCGCACGCTTGCGGCCGATGCTGCGCGAGATCGCCACCATCGGCGTGTGGCAGAACCAGCCGCCCTTGCCGCCGGGAGCGGCGAACCCGGCGCTCTGGGCGGCCACGGCGAGGTCGCAGTCGGCGACCAACTGGCATCCGGCCGCGGTGGCCAGGCCGTGCACCCGCGCCAGCACCACCTGCGGCACCGACTGCACCGTCTGCATCAGTCGCAGGCAGGTGGTGAGCAGCTCGCGAGCGCGGTCGAGGTCGGCGTGGGCCACATCGGCGAAGTCGTGGCCCGCGCTGAAGACGGGTCCGCTTCCGGCCAGGATCACACCGGTCGCGTCGGAGGCGCCGACCTCCTCGAACGCCTCGGTCAGCCGGCGCATGTGGTCGAGGGACAGCGCGTTGCGGCGGTCCGGCCGGTTCATCGTGATGGTGGCGACGGCGCCGTCGCGCTCGACGAGGACTGGTTCATCGCTCATACCCCGACGCTACGCCGCGGACCGCCCGCGGTGCAGGGGTCCGCGCGGGGCCGTCGGCGCTCTGCGTCCGGTACCGGTCAGCAATGTCTCAGAGCGGTAAACCGGTCTTGACTTCATGGCTGTTAGCGCTAACAGTTGTGACCTACGCCATAGACCGGTAGTGCCGACCTATCGCAGCACCCCCACTCCTGAGATCCCCGGTGCAATCGGGGTACTCGAATCCCCCTAGTTGTTAGCGCTAACAATCGGCTCCGGGCCGACGACGGCGCAGAAGGAGTCCCCCGATGAACAAGGCACTCTCGACGGCCGCGGCCGCCGTCGCACTCGCCGTAGCGGCGACCGCCTGCGGAGGCGGCGGAGGCGGCGGCCAGGGCGGCGATGACACCATCGTCCTGGGTTTCTCGCAGGTGGGAGCCGAAAGCGGCTGGCGCACCGCCAACACCGAGTCCATCAAGAAGGCCGCCGAAGAGGCGGGCTTCGAGCTCAAGTTCTCCGACGCACAGCAGCAGCAGGAGAACCAGATCCAGGCGATCCGCAGCTTCATCCAGCAGGGCGTCGACGTGATCGCCTTCTCGCCCGTCGTCGAGTCGGGCTGGGACACCGTCCTCGCGGAGGCGAAGACCGCGGGCATCCCTGTCGTGCTGACCGACCGCGCGGTCGACACCGACCAGAAGGAGGTCTACGAGACCTTCCTCGGCTCCGACTTCGTGGAGGAGGGCCGCAAGGCCGGCCGGTGGCTGGTCGAGGAGTACGCCGACTCCGGCGAGGACGTCGACATCGTCGAACTGCAGGGCACCACCGGCTCCGCGCCGGCCATCGACCGCAAGGAGGGCTTCGCCGAGATCATCGGCGAGGACGACAAGTTCGAGATCGTCGCCTCCCAGGACGGCGACTTCACCCGCTCGGGAGGCCAGGAGGTCATGCAGGCCTTCCTCAGCTCCCACGACGACATCGATGTCCTCTACGCCCACAACGACGACATGGCGCTGGGAGCCATCGAGTCCATCGAGGCGGCCGGACTCGAACCCGGCGAGGACATCAAGATCATCTCCGTGGACGGCATCAAGGACGCGTTCCAGGCGATGGCCGACGGTGAGATCAACGTCGTCGTGGAGTGCAATCCGCTGATCGGCCCCCAGCTGATGGACCTCGTCGAGAAGGTGCACGCCGGCGAGGAGGTCGAACCGCGCGTCGAGGTGGAGGAAGGCGTCTTCACCCAGGACCAGGCCGAGGAAGAGCTGCCGAACCGCAAGTACTGACCGTACGCCGCGACGCGAAGGAGGGGCCGTGGACACCACGGCCGAGCCCGCCGTGCAGATGAGCGGGATCGTGAAGGATTTCCCCGGCGTCCGGGCCTTGGACGGCGCTGGCCTGCGGCTCGTCCCCGGCGAGGTACACGCGCTGCTGGGGGAGAACGGAGCCGGGAAATCCACCCTGATAAAGGTGCTGACCGGGGTGCACCGCCCCGATGCGGGGCGCGTCCGCATCGGGGGCAGGCCCGTGGCCGTCGCCGGCCCGCTGGACGCCGAACGCCACGGGATCGCCACCGTCTATCAGGAGGTGAACCTGTGCCCGAATCTGTCGGTCGCGGAGAACGTCCTCCTGGGCCGCGAGCCGCGCGGGCGGTTCGGTATCTCGGCGCGACGCATGAACCGGCGGGCGGCCGAGCTGGCCGCCGGAGTGGAGCTGGATCTCGACGTCACGCGCGCCCTGGGCGAGTACCCCATCGCTGTCCAGCAGCTCGTCTCCATTCTCAGGGCGGTCGACCTCGACGCCCGGGTGCTCGTCCTGGACGAGCCGACCTCCAGCCTGGATCGGGGCGAGGTTCGCATCCTGTTCGACCTGGTCGAGCGGCTTCGCTCGCGCGGTGTGGCGATCCTTTTCGTGACCCACTTCCTCGACCAGGTCTACGAGCTGTGCGGGCGCATGACGGTGCTGCGCAACGGTCGGCTGGTCGGGGAGTTCGCCACCGCGGAGCTCGGCCAGCGCGAGCTGATCGGCCACATGCTCGGCGAGCAGGCCGGTGAGCTGGACCGGTTGGAGGAGCACGCCCGCAGCGGCGGTCCGCCCGCGGGGGCGGACACGCTGCTGCGGGCGCGCGGCCTGGGCCGCTCGGGCGGCGTCGCCCCCTACGACCTGGACGTGGCGCCCGGCGAGATCGTGGGTCTGGCGGGGCTGCTCGGCTCGGGCCGGACCGAAGCCGTGCGGCTGCTGTTCGGCGCCGACCGCCCCGACACCGGGGAGGTGGAGGTGGACGGCCGGCCGGTGCCGCTGCGCACGCCCCGGGCGGCTATCGCCGAAGGCCTGGCCTATTGCTCGGAGGACCGCAAGGCCGAGGGGCTGGTAGCCGAGCTGTCCGTTGCCGACAACCTGCTTCTGGCCCTCCAGGCCGCCCGCGGCTGGATGCGGCCGCTGCCCGCGAGGAAGCGGTCCGAGCTGGTCGAACGCTACATCGCGGCCCTGCGCATCCGGCCCGCCGCCCCCGACGTCCCGGTGGCCTCCCTCAGCGGCGGCAACCAGCAGAAGGTGCTGCTGGGACGGTGGCTGATCATGCGGCCCCGGCTGCTCATCCTCGACGAGCCCACCCGCGGGATCGACGTCGGGGCGAAGGCCGAGGTGCAGCGCCTGGTGGCGGCCCAGGCGCAGGAGGGCACCGCGGTGCTGTTCGTCTCCTCCGAGCTGGAGGAGGTGCTGCGGCTGAGCCACCGGGTGGTGGTGCTGCGGGACCGGCGGGTGGTCAGCGCGCTGGACAACGACGACGGCGGTCTGGACGTGGACCGCGTGCTCGCCGAGATCGCGCAAGGGGGTGCGCAGTGAGGTCGGCGCAGACCCGGCGGCTGGCGTGGCCGCTGCTGGTGCTCGCGGGGCTGCTGGTCGCCAACCTGGCCGCCACCCCGGGGTTCTTCGAGATCAGCGTCAAGGGCGGGCGGCTGTACGGCAGCCTCGTCGACATCCTGCACTTCGGCACGCCGCTGCTGCTGATCTCCCTGGGCATGACGCTGGTCATCGCGTTGCGCGGCATCGACCTGTCGGTGGGCGCCGTGGTCGCCGTGGCCGGTGCGCTCGCGTGCGAGACGATCGCCGCCGCCGGCGGCGGCCAGGGATCGGCGGTGACGGCGGCGGCGGTCGCCGTCGCCTTGGGCGCGTCGGCGCTGCTGGGGTTGTGGAACGGGTTCCTGGTCTCGGTGCTGCGGATCCAGCCGATCGTGGCCACGCTCATCCTCATGGTCGCCGGCCGCGGTCTCGCCCAGTTGATCACCGGCGGCCAGATCACCACGGTGCGCAGCGAACCCTACCGCGAGATCGCGGCGGGCAGCCTGGCCGCCGTGCCGTTCACCGTCATCGTGGCCGCGACCACGGTCCTGCTGATGTGGCTGCTGGTGCGCCGCACCGCCCTCGGTCTGCTCATCGAGGCGGTCGGCGGCAACGCCGAGGCGGGCCGCCTGGCCGGGATCCGCGCGACCGGCCTGTCCGTGGCGGCCTACACCTTCTGCGGGCTGTGCGCCGGGCTCGCCGGGGTCATCATCAGCGCCAACACCGGCAGCGCCGACGGCAACAACGCCGGGCTGTGGATCGAGCTGGACGCCATCCTCGCCGTCGTGATCGGGGGGACTCTGCTCACCGGGGGGCGCTTCTCGATCGCCGGGACGGTGCTGGGTGCGCTCATCGTGCAGACGCTGTCCACGACCGTCTACACCATGGGAGTGCCGCCGGAGAGCGCGCTGGTGTTCAAGGCGATCGTGGTGTTCCTGGTGTGCCTGCTGCAGTCGCCGCGGTTCCGCGCGCAGGTCGCCTCGCCGTTCCGGCGCGGCCGACGGCCCGTCCGGGCGCGGACCGGTCCCGGCCCCGCGCCGACCGAGGAAGACGACGTGACGCCCACAGCGACGAGCGCCGGGACCCCGGGCGCACCGGAGGTGCAGCGATGACGACTCCTTCCACCCTTCCCGACCTGTCGCGGGCGGTCTACCGCACCCGGGAGGTGCTGGAGGGCCGACGCAGGTTCATACCCGTGGCCATGGCCGCGACCGTGCTTGTGCTGCTGTTCGCCGCCGGGTCCGTGCGCTACACCGGGTTCCTCGAACCGCAGGTCGCGCTCAACCTTCTGGTGAACAACTCCTTCCTGGTAGTGCTGGCCGTGGGGGTGACGTTCGTGATCCTGGCGGGCGGCATCGACCTGTCGACCGGGTCGGTGCTGGCGCTGTCGGCGATGCTCTGCGCCTGGCTCCTGCGCGAGGGGTGGCCCCCGCTGCTGGTGATCCCGGCCGCGCTGCTGGCCGGGGCCGCCATCGGGCTCGCCCAGGGCTGCATCATCCACTTCTACGGTGTGCAGCCCTTCATCGCCACGCTCGGCGGCATGTTCTTCGCCCGCGGCCTGTGCTACCTCATCAGCACCGAGTCGATCCCGATCACCGACCCGCTCTTCGGCACGCTCGCCCAGACGCGGGTCCCGCTCCCGGGCGGGAACTCACTGAGCGTCGGCGCGGTCGTCGCGCTGGTGGCCGCGGGCGCGGCGGCCTACGTGCTGCACCGCTCCCGGTTCGGCCGCAGCGTCTACGCGGTGGGCGGAAGCGAGTCCTCGGCGATGCTCATGGGCCTGGCGGTGGGCCGGGTGAAGGTCGGGGTCTATACGATCAGCGGGTTTTGCGCGGCTCTGGGCGGGGTGCTGTACACCCTCTACATCGCCTCCGGCAACAGCCTGCACGGGCTCGGCATGGAGCTCGACGCGATCGCCGCGGTGGTGATCGGAGGGACCCTGCTCACCGGGGGGTTCGGCTACGTCCTGGGCAGCGTGATCGGTGTGCTGACGCTGGGCACCATCCAGACGATCCTGGTCTTCGAGGGAACCCTCAGCTCCTGGTGGACCCGGATCGTCGCCGGTGCGCTGCTGTTCGCGTTCATCCTTCTGCAGCGCGCGCTGGCTCCGCCCGCAGCGAAGTGACCCGGTTCTGATCGGGCGGCTGCGGCGCGGGAGCGCGCTCCCGCGCCCGCGGCGGCAGTCAGCTCCTCCGGCCGGGCGGCTGGGAGCCCTCGTCCGAGGACGCGGACCCGCCGTCCTCCCGGGGCGCCTCGTCCGCGTCCGCTTTCGCCTTCCCGGCCGTCCCGGTCGTTCCCGCCCGGGCACGCTCGGCCAGTGCCGCCTCGTGCCGGGCGCCGGGGTCCCAGCCCCGGTCGACGGCGCGCTTCTGCACCCAGATCCCGCCGGCGAGCAGGGCCGCCGCGACCAGCAGCGCCAGGACCACACCGCCCGCGTCGCCCGCGCGGAAGGCGTAGCCGATCGCGATGCCGAACCAGCCGAAGTCGGCGTCACCGAACGTGGTGTTGGCGGTGCCGAAGTCGCCCAGCACGCCCAACAGGAACGCCGGCAGCAGCGTGATCAGCACGCCGTTGACGAATGCGCCCGCCACAGCCCCGCGCCGACCGCCGGTCGCGTTGCCGTAGACACCCGCGGCGCCGCCGGTGAAGAAGTGCGGTACGAGGCCGGGCAGGACCAGCGCCAGCCCGAAGGCGGGGTTGATCACCGACGCCATCACCGCCAGCGTCGCCAGCCCGCCGGCGAAGCTGGAGAGGAAGCCCACCAGCACGGCGTTCTGCGCGAACGGGAAGACGATCGGCGCGTCCAGCGCCGGCACCGCACCCGGAACCACGCGGTCGGCGATGCCCTGGAAGGCGGGCACCAGCTCGCCCAGGATGGTGCGCACGCCGTAGAGGATCACTGCGACGCCGATGCCGAACTGCAGGCCCTGCATGGCCGCCTGCATGAGGAAGTGCCCGATGGTGGGGTCGATGCCCTCAGCGGGCGGGAACATCTCAAGCGCTGCGGCGGTGCCCTGTCGTGCCCAGAACACCAGCGCCACCGCGAGGTAGATGAGCACCATGGAGAGCGCGGTGGCCACCATCGAGTCCCGCAGGAACCGCAGCCCTTCGGGCAGCTTCAGGTCCTCGGTGCTGCGGCTGGTGCGCCCGACCAGCTGACCGGTGGCGCCCGAGGCCACGTAACCCAGCGTGCCGAAGTGGCCGATGGCGATCTTGCCGTCGCCGCCGACCCGGCGCGTCCAGGGCTGGGCGAGCGCCGGTAGTGACACCATCACCACCGCCAGCAGCACCGCGCCCAGCAGCACGGTTAGCCAGGTGGGCAGGTCCGTGGTCGCCAGAACCATGGTCATCAGGGTCGCCATGAACAGGATGTGGTGGCCGGTCAGGAACACGTAGCGCAGCGGGGTGAAGCGCGCCAGCACCAGGCTCAGCGCGAACCCCGCGATCATGATCCAGGCGACCTGGGCGCCGAACCGGTCCTGGGCGATGGCCACGATCGCCTCGTTGGTCGGGACCACCCCCTGGGCGCCGGCGGCGCCCTGGATCATCTGGCCCAGCGGGTCCAGCGCGGCGACGACGATCCCGGCTCCCGCACCGATCAGCAGGAAGCCCAGGACCGCCTTGAGCCCTCCCCCGACGATCTGGCCGACCGACCTGCGCAGGGCGATCAGGCCGACCGCGGTGATCAGGCCGACCATGTAGGCCGGCACGCTGAGGACCTCGTTGACGACGAACTGCGCGACGGCGACGATCCACTCCATTGGGGCTCCTGGGATCGGGGGGCATTCGGTGACTGCGGCGACCGCGGCGGCCGCGGCTCGCGGAGGGCGCCGCGCGGGCGCGGGAGTGCGCGGCGGCGGGCGGGACGGGGCGCCGGCGCGGTCCCTGAGCTAGAGCTCGAGTGCGGCGCCGAGCTTGCTGCGGACCTCGTCGCCGTCGACGAAGTTGTCCACGACGACCACGGGCACGCCCATGTCCCCGAGCTCGGCCGCGAGCTCGCCGGAGGTCAGCACGACGTCGGCGGTGCTGGCGGCACCGCGGGCCGTGCCGATGTCGGCCACCTCGACGTCGGCGTCCAGGCCCAGGTCCTTCGCGGCCTTCTCGGCGTTGCTCTTGAGCAGGATGCTCGTGCCGATTCCCATGCCGCAGACTGCCAGGATCTTCATGTCTCTTCGCTCGATTCGTACTCGCTGATGGTGTTGTGGATCAGCTCGGCGTCCGCCGCGCCGCTCAGCCGCTCCAGCCGTTCGGGATCGGCCAGCAGTCGCGCGAGCCGCGACAGCGCCGAGGAGTGGCCGTCGTGGTCGACGGCGGCGAGCCCGACCACCAGCCGGACGGGGTCGTTCGTGCCGTGCCCGAACTCCACCGGCTTGGCCAGCCCGACCCACGAGAGCCCGGTGCGCAGGACGGCGGGGGAGGGACGGGAGTGGGCCAGTGCGAGTCCGGGGGCGATCACGATGTAGGGCCCGTACTGGTCCACCGCCGTCTGCATCTCGTCGATGTAGGCGGAGGTGGTCGCGCCGGTGGAGACCAGGAGCTCGCCGGCCGCCCGGATCGCGGCCCGCCAGTCGTCGGCCTCGGTGCCGGTGGCGATCGCCTCGACCGGCAGCAGGTGCGAGAGGGACGGTTCCTGCATTGCGCCTCCCCGTGGTGGACCCGGCTGGCCGTGTGCGCTGTCGGGATATGCCCCGGCAGAGGGCCGTGCATTCATGCAGGGGGATGATCAGCCGAAACAGGGGTGCGCGAATTCCCGATGCGGGTCGGCGGCGGGTGCCGGTAGCCTCCCTGTGGCAGAGACGTCCCCGCGGGGAGGGAGGCCGCATGGCGCGTCCGATGAACCTCATCTTCGACGCCGACGACACGCTCTGGGAATGCAACGTCCTGTTCGAGCGGGCGATCGAGGACTTCATCGACTACGTCGGCCGGCCGGACCTGCCGCGCGCCGAGGTGCGTGCGGCGCTGACCGAGATCGAGCGCGAGAACAGCGCCGCCTACGGCTACGGCGCCCGCGTCTTCGAGCGCAGCCTGGGCGACTGCCTGGCCCGGCTGCGGCCCCGGGCCGGTGTCGGCGACGCCGACCGGGCCCATCTGCACCGTCTGTGCAGGCGCATCGTCGAAGGCGAGACCATCCTGCTGGAAGGGGTCCTGGAGACCCTGCACGCGCTGCAGGAGCGGCACACCCTGTACCTGCTGACCAAGGGCCACCCCGAGGAGCAGCAGCGCAAGATCGACGTCTCGGGGGTGGCCGCGCTGTTCGCCGGCCTGGGGATCGTGCCGGAGAAGGACCCCGACGCCTACCGCGCGTTCGGGCGCACCCACAGCCTCGACCCCGAGCAGACGTGGATGATCGGCAACTCGGTGCGCTCGGACGTGCTGCCCGCGCTGGAGGCGGGCATGGGCGCGGTGCTGGTGCCGCATCCGGCCACCTGGATCCTGGAGCACGCCGAACCGCCCCAGGAGCACGAGCGATTCCGCGAGGTCGCCCCCATCGAGCGGCTGGTCGAGTTCTTCTGACGGTCCGGGTGCGGCGGGCGGCGGCCCGTCCCGTCGCCGCGGCGCACCCATCCGGACGGGGCGGCTAGAACACGCGGTCTGCGCGCGGGAGCGAGCGCACCAGGTAGGCGGCGCCCCAGCACAGCGGTAGTCCGAGGGCGGCCACGACAGCGAACTCGGCGACCGAGGGAGCTTCCCACCAGGACAGCGCGCAACTCAGTCCGACCAGTACGACAGGGTGCAGGAAGTAGACCGCATAGGCCTGGTCGGACAGGAACGTGCCGACGGCCGAGCGCCGGTTGAACAGCCGCTGGAACAGGGCCAGCAGCGCCAGCACGGTGCCCACGGCGAGGACGCTCTCCACGGCGGCAACCGCCAGCGACTGCCAACTGCCGGGCGTGAGCGCCTCTTCGTACACCGCGGCCAGCAGGAGCAGATAGACCGGCGCAGTGAGGAGGGCGGCCGCCGCTCCGCCCCGGCCCGCCCAGCGGGGGACGGCGTCGAGCCAGCCCTTGCGGAAGGCCAGCGCCCCCGCGGCGAACAGCAGGACGTACTGCGGCATGAAGCCGGGGGTGGGCAGGCCGACGACCGGCCAGGTGGCGTCGCCGGGTACAACCATGCGCCACAGGTAGGTGGCCGCCACCAGCACGGCCACGAAGCCGGCGACGGCCGCAGGGCCGGGCAGGCGAGCCGGACCGCCCGGGCGGTCCGCCTCCGCGGCCGAGGTCCGGCGCACCGGCCGCAGCCTCCTGATCAGCGCGTATACCAGGGCGAAGACCAGCAGTGCCTCGACGAACCACATGGGGCCCGGATCCCACGTCGTCACGTAGAAGCGCCAGTAGGGCACCGGGTCGGCATCGCCCAGGTAGATCGCGAGATAGACGAGAGGGCGCAGGAACACCAGGTAGATCAGCAGCGGCACCCCCAACCGCGCCAGCCTGCCGACCAGGAAGCCGCCGGCGCCCTTGCGGTCGTGGGAGCCGGGCGTGAAGTACCCGGATATCAGGAAGAAGAACCCCATGAAGAAGGCCTGGTTGAGCGCGAGGAAGGCGTCGAGCAGCGTGCTGCTGGGGTCGTCGCCGGGGTCGACGTAGTACCAGGCCGGGACGTTGCTGTAGGCCAGAGCGGCGTGGTGCAGCACCACCAGGACCGTCAGCGCGGCGCGCAGGTGGTCGAGGTAGTGCAGCCGCGGTCGGGCCGGTGCGGCGGCGCCGCGGGGCGCGGAGGTCAGGGGACGGTCCGAGGCCATGGTTCTCCGATCCTGGGGCGGTCCGCGTCGGCCCGTGCGGCCCAGCGGATTCGTCCGCCGTTGGGAATCCTGTCTGACTGGACTATTTATTGTCCATGCGGCCAGTTTTCTGGCGACTCAGACAAACATGTATCGGTGGTCTCCCCGACGGAACCCTGAGCCGACCCGGAGTCCTATCGGGGACGGCGGATCACGGCGGCGCAGCCGTGGCGAGGGGGTGCCGCAGCGGTGAGGAGGTGCGGCGGGCGCGTTCGCGGACGCGCGGAGCGCAGAGCGGGCGGTCAGGGCGTCGGGCGGGTCAGGTGGAGCCGGCGGAGTCGGCGGAGTCGGGGCGCGCGGAGCGGTCGATGAGCTCGGCCAGTTCGGCGGCGTGCGCGTCCAGGTCGTGGTCGGGATGGGTCACCCAGTACGCGAACATGCCGTCGATCGCGGACTGGAGGGACACCGCCATGACGCGGACGTCGAAGTCGCGGAGGACGCCCCGCTCCTGACCGGCGCGCAGGCGCTCTTCGATCGCCCGGTAGACCGGCTCGCTCACCGCCATGCGGTAGCGCGGGGCACCCACCGGGGTCTGCACGCCGTTGAAGATGCCGGCCAGGGCCAGCAGCTGCTCGCGGTTGCTGCGCATGTAGTCGGCCACGGCCAGGATGTGGGTCCGCAGGGCGGCACGCTCGTCGGGCGCCTCTGCCACGCGTGGCAGCACGAAGTCCGCGATCGTCGAGTAGATCTGCTCGACGACCCGGTCCATCAGCTCGTCCTTGCCGGAGAAGTGGTAGGAGATGACGCCCTTGCTGATACCGGCGTGCTGGGCGATGCGCGCCAGCGAGGCATTGGCGTAGCCCGCCTCGGCGACGGTGCGGATGGCCGCGGAGACGATCTGCGCGCGCCGGGCCTCCTCGATGAAGGTGCGCTTGCGCCGGCCGCTCGGGCGAGATCCTGGCTCCATGGACAGCGAAATTATCAGCGGGCCGGGCGGGCGCCCGCGCAACCCCGCGTCGGACGTCGCGCGGTCGTGCGGGGGTGATGGAGAGCGCCCGGGGCGGGTCCGGGGCCCGGCGGCAGCGTGCGACCGTTCGCCGCTGCGAAAGCGGCTCCGACGCCAAGCGCGTCAGTGCCGCCGGCGGGTGATGTGCGCGGCGGTGCGGTCGCGGTGCTCCAGGGAGTCGCTGGTGGTGCGCGACTGCGCGCGCATCAGTCGGCGGGCGTCGTCGGCGGCCGCGCGCGCCGCCTGGGGTGAGGCCGCGCGCCGGGGCGCGCCGGGACCATCGGCGGGCGCCCCCAGGTCGTCCGGCAGCCCGATCCGGCCGACGATGCGCATCTGGGCGCCCTCCTGGGAGACCGACGGGCGGATGTCGCCCGTCTCCGACTTCCAGTTGCGCAGGCGGTGCTGCAGCCACTCGACGCCCTCGTAGCCCTCGCCCTGCGGCCACTGCGCGCCGTCGTGGCGGTGGCCCAGGGCATGCAGCAGGTCGCCCAGGGTCCAGCCGGCCGCGAAGAAGCGGGCCGCCTCATCGCGCAGCTCGGCGAAGTCGACGCCGCGCAGCGAGGGGTCGCTGCGCCGCAGCGTCTCGCACGCCCGGTGCACGTCGCTGCGGGTGTGCACGGAGGCCGCGAGCGGATCGGGCGCCCGCTTCTCCAGCAGCGCCGTGTCCACGGTCACGACCACGTCCCCGCCGCCGCGGTTCTGCCAGATGCTCACCTGGTCACGCGCCCAGCCCTGCGACTCCACGAGATCGGCCGCGAGTCGCCGCAGGTCCAAGTCGCCGGTGTCGGAGCTGATGCGGAACTCGGCCACTCCCGCCGCCTCCCTTTTGTACCGCCGCTTGCCGCGCGGCCGCTCTCCTCACGATGAACCCCTGCGGGCGATCCGCCACCGCAGGAAGGGTGCCTACCCCATCATGCCCGACCGCCGATACCGGCGCCGGCACCCAGGCCGTCCACAGGAGCGCTTGCCCGTCGCCGCCGCGCGGTGGTGGCGTGGCACTATGGGGGCGTTGCCCGCCGGTGCCACAAGCAGCCGATCGGGCGTCCCAGACCCGCGACCCGCGTGAGGTGCCCGTGCCCGAGACCGTCCTTCCACCCGGCCAGGCGGCGTCGAACACGTCGCTGCGGGCGCTGCTGCACGGCCTGCCCGGAGTCGACGAGGTCGGCGCCCGGGCGCGGGCCGCCGACCTGTCCACGCGCTCGATCAAGACCGCCGCCAAGGCGCGGGCGATCGACCTCGCCGTGGGCATGATCGACCTGACCACGCTGGAGGGCGCCGACACTCCCGGCAAGGTCCGCGCGCTTTCGGCCAAGGCGATGCGCCCCGACCCCGCCGACCCCACGGTGCCGCCGGCGGCCGCCGTATGCGTCTACTCCGACCTCGTCGCCACGGCCGCCGAGGCGCTGGCCGGCTCCGGGGTCAAGGTCGCGTCGGTGGCCACCGCCTTCCCGGCGGGCCGCGCGCCGCTTGAGGCCAAGCTCGCCGACACCCGCCGCGCCGTCGCCGACGGCGCCGCCGAGATCGACATGGTGATCGACCGCGGCGCGTTCCTCGCCGGCGACTACCGCGCCGTCCACGACGAGATCACCGCGGTCAAGGAGGCCTGCGGCGGCGCCCATTTGAAGGTGATCCTCGAAACGGGCGAGCTGGCCACCTACGACAACGTCCGCCGCGCCTCGTGGCTGGCCATCCTCGCCGGCGCCGACTTCATCAAGACCTCCACCGGCAAGGTCGCGCCCTCCGCCACGCTGCCCGTCACCCTGGTCATGCTGGAGGCGGTGCGCGACCACTTCGCCGACACCGGGCGCCGTGTCGGCGTCAAGCCCGCCGGCGGCATCCGCACGACCAAGGACGCGCTGAAGTACCTGGTCCTGGTGAACGAGGTCGCCGGCGACGGCTGGCTCGACGCCGACCATTTCCGCCTCGGCGCCTCAAGCCTGCTCAACGACCTGCTGATGCAGCGCACCCGGCTGTCCACGGGCACCTATTACGGCCCCGACTACTACACCCTGGACTGAGAGGCCGAGCAGTGGAAGAAAAGGCCGACCGGATCTTCGAGTACGCGCCGGCGCCCGAATCCCGGGCCGCGGTGCGGCTTCGCCCCGGCTACGAGCTGTTCGTCGACGGCGGGTTCGTGCCCCCCGAGTCCGGGCAGCGCATGGCAACGCACAACCCCGCCGACGAGGAGCACCTGGCAGACGTCGCCGTCGCCGGCGAGACCGACGTCGACCGCGCCGTCGCCGCCGCCCGCCGGGCCTTCGAGGGCGCCTGGGGCGCCATGCCCGCCGCCGAGCGCGGCAAGTACCTTTTCCGCATCGCCCGGATCCTCCAGGAGCGGTCCCGCGAGCTGGCCGTGCTGGAGACGCTCGACAACGGCAAACCGATCAAGGAGACCCGCGACGTCGACCTCCCGCTGGTCGCCGCGCACTTCTTCTACCACGCCGGCTGGGCCGACAAGCTCGGCTACGCGGGCATGGGGTCGGCGCCCCGCCCGGTCGGCGTGGCCGCACAGGTCATCCCGTGGAACTTCCCGCTGCTCATGCTGGCCTGGAAGATCGCTCCCGCGCTTGCCACGGGCAACACCGTCGTGCTCAAGCCCGCCGAGACCACGCCGCTGACCGCGCTCGCGTTCGCCGAGGTCTGCCAGGAGGCCGAGCTTCCGCCCGGCGTCGTCAACATCGTCACGGGCGCCGGCGGGACCGGCAGGGCCCTGGTGAACCACCCCGGCGCCGACAAGGTCGCCTTCACCGGCTCGACCGCGGTCGGCCGCGAGATCGCGGGCGCGGTCGCGGGCACCGGCAAGCGCCTGACGCTGGAGCTCGGCGGCAAGGGCGCCAACATCGTCTACGACGACGCGGCCCTGGACCAGGCGGTCGAGGGCATCGTCTCCGGCATCTTCTTCAACCAGGGGCACGTGTGCTGCGCCGGCTCGCGCCTGCTGGTGCAGGAGTCGGTGGCCGACGACCTGCTGTCGCGCCTGCGCGCCCGCATCGAACGGCTCCGGCTGGGCGACCCCCTGGACAAGAACACCGACATCGGCGCGATCAACTCCGCCGAGCAGCTCGAACGCATCCGCGAGCTCGCCCGTGTCGGCGCCGAGGAAGGCGCCGAGAGCTGGTCGCCCCGGTGCCCGCTGCCCGAGAAGGGCTACTGGTTCGCGCCCACCGTCTTCACCGGCGTCACCCAGGCCCACCGCATCGCCCGCGAGGAGATCTTCGGGCCGGTGCTGTCGGTGCTGACCTTCCGTACCCCGGAGGAGGCTGTGGCCAAGGCCAACAACACCCCCTACGGACTGTCTGCCGGGGTGTGGACCGAGAAGGGCTCGCGCATGCTGTGGACCGCCGAGCGGCTGCGCGCGGGCGTCATCTGGTCCAACACGTTCAACAAGTTCGACCCGGCCAGCCCTTTCGGCGGATACAAGGAATCCGGCTACGGCCGCGAGGGCGGCCGCCACGGACTGGAGGCATACCTTGTCCACGCCGCCTGAGCACCCCGAGCACCCGCGCGCCGCGTCCGGCCAGGGCGGCCGCGCAGTGGACGCCGCCGAGGGCCCGCGCGGCAGCGCGCCCTCCGGAGCGGCGCCGCGGTCCGCGGGCCCCGAGGTGCACGCCGAACCGGCCGAACTCGCCGAGCCCGCGGGCAGCGCGGAGCCGACAGGCCCGGGGGAGACCTACCGCCGGCGCGGCACCGAGGGCTCGGGCGAGTCGACAGGTACCGCCGGTGCGGGCGCCGGCGTGCCGCCCGCCGCTCCGGGCACAGGGCGGGTCCCGGTGCGCAAGACCTACAAGCTCTATGTGGGCGGGGCTTTCCCCCGCTCCGAGTCAGGCAGGTGCTATCCCGTGACCGCATCCGGCGGCGCCCACCTCGCCAATGCCGCACTCGCGTCCCGCAAGGACGCCCGCGACGCCGTGGTCGCCGCGCGTTCCGCGTTTCCCGGCTGGGCCGGGCGCACTGCCTACAATCGGGGCCAGATCCTGTACCGCGTCGCCGAGATGATGGAGGGGCGCCGCGCCCAGTTCGCCGCCGAGATCGCCGAGGCCGACGGCATCGGCGCCGCCCGCGCCGACGAACTGGTCTCGGCCGCCGTCGACCGGTGGGTGTACTACGCCGGCTGGTCCGACAAGATCGCCCAGGTCCTCGGCGCAGCCAACCCGGTCTCGGGACCCTACTTCAACCTCTCCCAGCCCGAACCCGCCGGAGTGGTGGCGGTCCTCGCCCCGCCTGCGGCGCCGCTGCTGGGTGTGGTGTCGGTGGTGGCGCCGGTGATCGCCACGGGCAACACCGCCGTGGTGGTGGCCGGCGAGCGCGCGCCGCTGCCCGCCCTTACCCTCGCCGAGGCCCTGGCCACCTCCGATCTGCCCGGCGGAGTCGTCAACATCCTCACCGGCAGGACCGGCGACCTGGCGCCGCACCTCGCCTCACACGCCGATGTGAACGGCATCGACCTCACCGGGGCCCTCCCCGAGTCTGCCGCCGACCTCGAACGCAGCGCCGCCCAGACGCTCAAGCGCGTCCTGCGCCCCGGCGAGGGCGAGGACTGGCTCGCCGATCCGGGCATCTCGCGGATGACTCCGTTCCTGGAGACCAAGACCGTCTGGCACCCGGTCGGCATGTAGGCGCGGCTGTCCGGGATCGGAGAGGGCGGCGCACCGACAGGGGCGGCGCAGCTGAAGGAGTGTCGAGGGCCGCATTCCGTCGCCAAGGCCTCTGGCATAGTGGTAGGAGCCGTCGTCGCCTGCCGCAGCCGCGTCGGCCGCGACCCGTGAACGCCGCAGTCGGCCGTGCGGCGCGGAGCGGGCCGCGCAGGAGGTGATCGAGGTGCCCGATACGACCGAGGGCGCCGCGGGCCGCCCGGACAGGGCCTCCGTCGCGCTGGTGCGCCTGGACCGCCCCGGCCCCGACGTCGAGCGCCTGCGCGCGGCCGTACTGCGCATCCGTGTGGCGCCCGGCCAGCGCGCCCTGGTCACCGAGGCGGTCGAGACCCTTCCGCGGGCCGACGCCGATCCCGACCGCACCCCCTTCGCCGTGCTGGTCGACGGCGAGCCCGTCGGCTTCGGCATCATCGACCGGGGCGGCGCCCGAGCCGAGCTCGCCGGCGTCACCGCCGACACGGCGCGCGCCGTCATGCTGCGCGCGTTCTACCTCGCTCCGGAACGGCAGGGCCAGGGGATCGGCCGCCGCGCCTGCGCCGCCGTCGAGGCGCTCGTGCGCTGCGTGCACCCGGACGCGGCCGAGGTGTTCGTCGCCGTCAGCGAGTCCAACCGGGCAGCCGTGCGCGCCTACCGCGCAGGGGGCTTCGCGCCGACCGGCGACCGCCTGTCCGACGGGGTGTCGGCGCCGCGCGCCGTGCTGCGCAGGGCGGTCGCGTGAGGTCGCCCCCGGTCCCGGCGCGGCGTACGCGAGCCGAACGGTTCCCGGCCCTATGGCGGTTCGCCGTTGCCAGCGCGGGGCGCAGCGCGCCAAGATCACTGCGGGTCCGACCGCGAGAGCCATCACCCTGGAGGTAAGTCCCCGTGACGACCGATCCGTACACAGCAGCAGAGAAGGCAGCCGAAGAGCTGCGATCCCGCACCGGCGTCGACACCTACGACGTCGCCCTGGTCATGGGATCGGGGTGGGCGCCCGCCGCCGACGCGTTCGGGTCCGGCGGGGCCGAGGTGCCAACCAGCGAGCTGCCCGGTTTCGTGCCGCCGGTGGTCGAGGGCCACAGCGGCAGCGTCCGCAGCGTCCGCAGCGGCGACCGCGACCTGCTGGTGTTCCTCGGCCGCACCCACCTCTACGAGGGGCACGGCGCCCAGGCGGTCGCCCACGGGGTGCGCACGGCGGTCGCCGCCGGCGCGTCGACCGTCGTCCTCACCAACGCGGCCGGGTCCCTCAACTCCGCGCTGGGGGTCGGGGCCCCGGTCCTCATCGCCGACCACATCAACCTCACCGGGCGCTCGCCGCTGCAGGGCGCGACCTTCGTCGATCTCACCGAGACCTACTCGGCGAAGCTGCGCGGACTCGCCAAGGAGATCGACCCCGGGCTCGCCGAGGGCGTCTACGCCGCGATGCCCGGCCCGCACTTCGAGACTCCCGCCGAGATCCGTATGCTGCGGGCGATGGGCGCGGATCTGGTCGGCATGTCCACCGTGCTGGAGGCCATAGCCGCCCGCGAGGCCGGGGCCGATGTGCTGGGCCTGTCGCTGGTCACCAACGTCGCGGCCGGGTTGTCCGGCCAGCCGCTGGACCACGAAGAGGTGCTGGCCACCGGGCGCGACGCGGCGACCGACGTCGGGGCGCTGCTCGCCTCGCTGGTGGAGCGGCTGGAGCCCGCCCAGGAGGGGTAAGGCCGGGAGCCGGCGGGCTGGAGCCGGGGGGCGCCGCCCGCGCGGAGACCCCGGTGGGCGCTCGCGCCGCGCGGAAGGCGGCGCCATGTCCGTCCCGACCACGAAACGGCACGACACGGAGGGAGCGCCGGCCATGGGCGACTCCGACGGATCCCGTCGCGCGGCGGCGCGCGCCTGGCTGGAGCAGGACCCCGACCCCGCGACCCGCGCGGAGCTGGCCGGGCTGCTCGACGCCGGCGACGACGCCGGCCTGGCCGACAGGTTCGGTTCCCGCCTGGAGTTCGGCACGGCCGGGCTGCGCGGAAGGCTCGGCGCCGGCCCCAACCGCATGAACCGGGTGATGGTCATGCGCGCCGCCGCGGGCGTGGCGCAGTGGGCGGGTCCGGGCGCGACCGTGGTCATCGGCTACGACGCCCGCCACCGCTCGGCCGACTTCGCCCGCGACTCCGCCGCCGTGCTGGCCGGCGCCGGCTGCACCGCACTGCTGCTGCCCCGCCCGCTGCCCACGCCCGTGCTGGCCTTCACCGTCCGCGATCTGGGCGCCGACGCCGGAATCATGGTCACCGCCAGCCACAACCCGCCCGAGGACAACGGCTACAAGGTCTACGCCGGCGGCGCGGGCGCCGACGCCGGGAGCCAGATCGTCCCGCCGGCCGACGCCGAGATCTCGGCGGCGATCGAGGCGGCGGGCCCGGTCGACCGGCTGCCGCTGTCGGAGGACCGCCGAATCCTCGGGGAGGAGGCGGTGGAGCGCTACGTGGCCGCGCTGTGCACGCTGCCGTTGGGTGCGGACCGGGAGGTGACCGCCACCTACACCCCCATGCACGGTGTGGGCGGCCAGACGCTGGCGACCGCGTTCTCCTGGGCGGGGTTCCTCCCGCCCCGGCCCGTGCCCGAGCAGCAGTCGCCCGACCCCGACTTCCCGACGGTGCGGTTCCCCAACCCCGAGGAGCCCGGCGCCATGGACCTCGCGATGATCGGCGGGAGCGCGGCGGGCTCCGACATCGTTCTGGCCAACGATCCCGACGCCGACCGGCTGGCGGTGGCCGTGCCCGGCCACGGCCTGCTGACCGGCGACCAGGTCGGCGGGCTGCTGGCCGAGTACGTGCTGAGCCGCACCTCGGGCGAGGACCGGATGGTGGCGACCACCATCGTCTCGGCCGGGTTGCTGCCCAAGATCGCCGCGGCGCACGGAGTGCGCTGCGCCGAGACCCTGACCGGCTTCAAGTGGCTGGTGCGCGCCGCCGGGCCGGGGGAGCGGTGCGTCTTCGCCTATGAGGAGGCGCTGGGCTACTGCCTGGCCGGCGACCGCGGCCGCCCGGTCGCCGACAAGGACGGGATCGGCGCGGCGCTGGTCATGGCCGCGCTCGCGGCCGGCGCCAAACGCGAGGGGCGCACCCTGCTCGACCTCCTCGACGACCAGGCGCGCCGGTACGGCCTGCACGCGACGGACCAGGTGTCGGTGCGGGTCGCCGACCTCGCGCTGATCCCCGAGACCATGCGCGCCCTGCGCGCCCGCCCTCCGCGCGCGTTCGGACCACTGGAGGTGGAGGACGTGGAGGACTTCGCCCCGGGCCTGCGCGGCCTGCCCCCCACCGACGCCCTGCGCTACCGGCTCGGCGGTCCGGCGCGCGGCCGCCTCACCTTGCGCCCGTCGGGCACCGAGCCCAAGCTGAAGGCCTACCTGGAGGTCGTCCTCCCGGTCGACGGCGACGCGGCGGCGCCACGCGCCGAGGCGGCGTCCCACTTGGCTGAGCTGTCCCGCGCGGTCCGCGCCCTTTTCCCCGAGGAGCCGAAGTAGAGCCGGCGCCGACGTGAGTACGCCGGGTCGGGGCCGTTCCCTTCGGCGGTGAGCCGTTCCGGCGCCCGCAGACCCCGGCCTTCAGCCGACCCGGTCGAGAACCAGCGGCAGGCCCCCGGGCGGGCCGTCGACCGCGAAGGAGTCGGCGAGCGCCTCGGCCGCCCGGCCGAAGCGGTCGGGGTCATCGGTGTGCAGGGTGAACAGCGGGCGGCCGGCGCGGACCTCCTCGCCCGGCTTGGCGTGCAGTTCCACCCCGGCGCCCGCCGAGACCGGGTCCTCTTTGCGGGCCCGGCCCGCACCCAGCCGCCGGGCCGCCACGCCCACCGCGTAGGCGTCCAGGCGGGTCAGGGTGCCGGTCGCCGGAGCGAGGATGTCGCTCTGTTCGGTGGCCGCCGGCAGCGGCGCGTCGGGGTCCCCGCCCTGCGCCGCGATCATCCTCCGCCAGACGTCCATGGCCGACCCGTCGCGCAGCGCCTCGGCGGGGTCGCGCGCGCCGTCCAGACCGGCGGCCCGCAGCATTTCCCGCGCCAGCTCCACCGTCAACTCGACGACGTCCGGCGGCCCGCCGCCGCAGAGCACCTCGACCGCCTCGGCCACCTCCAGGGCGTTGCCCACCCGGCGGCCCAGCGGGGTGTCCATCGCGGTCAGCAGCGCGCTGGTGCGCACTCCGTGGTCGGTGCCGATCGCCACCATCGCCTCGGCCAGCTCCCGCGCCGCCGCGGCGTCCTTCATGAACGCGCCCGAGCCGACCTTGACGTCGAGCACAAGCGAGGCCGTGCCTTCGGCGAGCTTCTTGGACATGATCGAGGCGGCGATGAGCGGGACCGACTCCACCGTCCCGGTGACGTCGCGCAGCGCGTAGAGCTTGCGGTCGGCGGGTGCCAGGCCGGGGCCGGCGGCGCACACGGCGCACCCGACCCCGGCGAGCTGGCTGCGCATCTCCTCGGGGGAAAGGTCGGCCCGCCAACCCGGAACGGATTCCAGCTTGTCCAGGGTGCCGCCGGTGTGGCCGAGCCCGCGGCCCGACAGCTGAGGGACCGCCGCTCCGCACGCGGCCACGGTCGGCGTCAGGGGCAGAGTGATCTTGTCGCCGACGCCCCCGGTGGAGTGCTTGTCGGTGGTGGGCCGGTCCAGGCCGCCGAAGTCCAGACGCTCGCCGGAGTCCAGCATCGCCTGCGTCCACGCACTGGTCTCGGCGCGCGTCATGCCCCGCCACAGGACGGCCATGTTCAGAGCGGCCATCTGCTCCTCGGCCACCGCTCCGCGGGTGTAGGCGTCGACGACCCACCTGATCTGGTCGACGGTGAGCTCGCCGCCGTCGCGCTTGGCGGTGATGACGTCGATGGCTTCCATGGCTTTCCCTTCCTCGGCTCCTCGGCCGGTCGGCGATCCGCCGGGGCGCGACGACATCGCCCGGCGCTTGGCGCTTCGCGTTCCTCGTGCCCGGTCCGGGCAAACCACCGCTGTGCCGCCCCGGAGGTTCAGCGCCCCAGGTCCTGGGGACCGAACGCCTGGGGCAGCAGGTCGCCGAGCGGCAGCACGCCCTGCGGGGTGTCGACCAGGAGCGCGGCGCCGCCGTGCTCGTAGAGCAGTTGGCGGCACCGGCCGCAGGGCATCAGCGGGTCGCCTGCACCGCCTACGCACGCGAACGCGCGCAACCTGCCGCCGCCCGTGGCGTACAGCGCAGAGACCAGGCCGCACTCGGCGCACAGACCCAGCCCGTAGGAGGCGTTCTCGACGTTGCAGCCCGCGACCGTGCGCCCGTCGTCGACTAGCGCGGCCGCGCCCACGGGGAAGTGCGAGTAGGGCGCGTACGCGCGGTCGCGGGCCCGTGCCGCCTCGGCCCGCAGCCCGGGCCAGTCGATGCCGGTGCCCTCGTCCGGCGAAGACGCCTCCACCGTGCTCACGCCCTTCCCTTGCGCCATTGGCGGCCCACGCTCGCCGGAGGGCGCAGCCGCTGCGAGGCCAGCGCCAGCACCAGCAGCGTCGCGATGTGCGGGCTGTAGGTCACGAGCTGCCCCGGCAGCGAGTCGGTGGCGAAGTAGACCACCAGCACGACTGCCCCCGTCGGCGCCGCGACCAGGGCCGCCAGCGGAAGGCGCCCGCCCGCGTCCGGCCACGAGCCCACCGCCCGCACCGCCGCGAACGCACCCGCGGCCGCGCCCAGCGCGGCCACGGCCCACCACCACGCGGGGCCGCCGGTGGCGGCGGCCGTCCCACCGGCCGCGGCGAGCGCCGTGCCGACGGCGAACACGCCCCACAGCGCTGCCATGCGGGCGAAGGACGGCGTCGAGCGCATCCGCCGCAACGTGGCGGCCAGCATGCCCGCAGCCGTGACCAGCAGCGCGGCCGCGATCAGCAGCAGCAGCGAGTGCACCGCGCCCCCGCCGCCGCGCACCTGCAGCGCGTCGGTGAACCCGAACAGCCCGGCGCCCATCGCCAGCCCGCCGGGACGCCAGTTGCCGAAGATCATCGCGGCCAGGCCGATGTAGCCGCGCCCGCCGGTCTGGCCCTCCTGGTAGACCGAGGAGGCCACCATGGCCAGGAAGACCCCGCCCATCCCGGCGAACCCGCCGGAGAGCACGACCGCGGTGAACTTGTAGGTGTAGACCGGCACCCCCAGCGACTCCGCCGCGTCGGGGTTCTCCCCGCACGAGCGGAGCCGCAGGCCGAACGGCGTGTGCCACAGGACCGCGAACGTCAGCGGCACCAGCAGAACGGCCAGCAGCGTCATCACCGACATGTTGGTCGTCAGCCCGGTGACCAGGGAGGCGGTGTCGGAGACAAGGAAGATCCCCGAGTCGCGCGCCGGCGCCAGTACCTCCGCCACGAACGGGAGTCCCACCTCCGGGAACTCCGGAAGCTGCGGCGACTGAGCGGCGCCGCCGCCCGGCGCGCCGACGAAGAACAGCAGCGACAGGTAGCGCATCGCGCCCACCGCCAGGATGTTGATCGCCACGCCGGAGACGATGTGGTCGACGCCGAAGGTCACCGTCGCCACCGCGTGGATCAGGCCGCCCGCCATGCCGCCCAGCACACCGGCGACGAGCCCGACCCAGGGATTGTCGAAGCTCCAGGCGAAATAGGCGCCGAACCAGGTGCCCAGCACCATCATGCCTTCGAGGCCGATGTTGATGATGCCGGCGCGCTCGGCCCACAAGCCGCCGAGCCCGGCCAGCCCGATCGGCACGGCGAACGCCAGCGTCGCCTGGATGGTGCCCGCGCTTGTGAGCATCGGCTGGCCGGTGATGGCCCGCACCCCCGCCAGCGCGACGAACACCGCGACGGCGATGCTGACGAACCGCCACCGCGTACGGGCTCCCGACCGCGCGGAAGCCGGAGGGGCCGGGGTCTCGGAAACCGCCAGGTCCTGGCTCATGACGCCGCCGCCTCCTCCCGGTCGCCGCGGGCCAGTTCGCGGCCCACCTGCTGCTGCTGGTAGCGCAGACCCCAGCGGTGCACGACCTCGTACACCACGACCACGGTCAGCACGATGGTGGCCTGGGTGACCACGGCGATCTCCTTGGGAATGCCTTCGAAGTCCAGGATCTGGCTGGACTGGTCCAGAAACGCCCAGAAGAGGGCGGCGAAGCCGATGCCGACCGGGTGGTTGCGCCCCAGCAGCGCGATCGCGATGCCGGTGAACCCGAGGCCGGTGGGAAAGTCCAGCGCGTAGTAGTGGGACTGTCCGAGCAGCTGAGGCATGCCCACCAGGCCCGCGACCATCCCGGAGATGACCATCGACAGCAGCACCATCCGCTTGATGTCGATGCCGCTGGCCCGCGCCGCCGTAGGCGACTGGCCCGTGGCGCGGAGGTCGAAGCCGAACCTGGTGCGGTTGAGCATCGTCCAGTAGCCCACGCCCACCGCGATCGCCAGCACAACCAGGCCGAAGATCTCGCGGTCGGCGCCCATGAACCCGGCGGGGATGCCCGGCACCCACCCCGACTCGGCGATCTCGGGAGTGCCGATGTTGTTGGTGCTGATCTGCACCGCGAGCCGGTCGGTGTTGAGCAGGTAGGCGGTGATGCCGGTGGCCACCGAGTTCAGCATGATCGTGGAGATCACCTCGGACACCCCGCGCGCCACCTTCAGGTAGCCCGCGATGCCGGCCCAGACACCGCCGACGGCGACCGCGACGGAGATCACCACGACCTGGTGGACGACCGGAGGCAGCACCCACGCCCCGCCCACGGCCGCGGCCATCAGCGCCGCCAGCCGGTACTGGCCGTCCACACCGATGTTGAACAGCTTCATTTTGAAGCCGATCGCCACCGCCACCGCCGAGAGGTAGAAGGTGGTGCCGGAGTTGACCATGATGACCAGGCTGTCGGGCTGGAGACCGAACTCCAGCATCCGGCCGAAGGCGTGGAAGGGCGCGACTCCGCTGAGCCACAGCACCAGCGAGGTCACCGCCAGGGCGAGCACCCCGGCCGCCACGACCGCGCCGAAGGACAGCGCCAGAGTGGTGGCCAGCCGGCGGTACAGCCAGAACGCCGCCGCCGCGCCGATCGCCGCGCCCAGGACGAAGGCCGCCGGCTCGATCAGCCACCAGTCGATGATCCCGCCCGCCAGCAGAGCGGTGACCACCGACAGCACCAGCGCGATGGGGGTCACCAGCAGCCGGTGGACGCGCGTGTCGGCGTCGTCGGTGGTGGGGGAGGTGGACAACAGCACGACGCAGAACGCCGCCGCGGTGCCCAGCGCCGCCGCCGCGGGCGCGAGCAGGCCCATGTCGGCGCCCGCGGTGACGGCGGCGCCGACCGCCGCGGCCAGGACGGCCGCGGCCGGTGTGGGGATGGGGATTCTCATTCGCCGCCCTCGCCTTCGCCGCCGCCGGCGGCGCCGTTCTGCAGACCGGCGCCGGTCATGGCGGCGCCGAGCTCCTCGGGAGTCACCGTCATCGGGTCGGCCTGGGCGACCAGTCGGCCGCGCAGGATGACGTGCAGCGTGTCCGACATCCCGATCAGCTCGTCCAAGTCGGCCGATACCAGAAGCACAGCGAGCCCTTCGCCGCGCGCCCGGCGCAGATGCTCCCAGATCGCGGCCTGAGCGCCCACGTCCACGCCCCGCGTGGGGTGCGCGGCCACGAGTACCTTGGGGCGGCCGCTCATCTCGCGGCCCACGATCAGCTTCTGCTGGTTGCCGCCGCTGAGTGCTTCGGCGATCACGTCGATGCCGGGTGTGCGCACGTCGTAGTCGGAGACGATCCGCTCGGTGTCGGCGCGCGCGCCGGCCTTGTCGATCCAGATGCCGCTGGCGTTGGGCGGCTCTCCCTGGTGGCCCAGGATGCGGTTCTCCCACAGCGGCGACTCCAGCAGCACGCCGTGGCGGTGGCGGTCTTCGGGGATGTATCCGACACCGGCCTCACGGATCCGCAGAGTCCCCCAGCCGGTGATGTCGCCGCCGTCCAGCCGGACGCTGCCCTCGTCGACCTGGCGCATGCCCATGACGGCCTCGATGAGCTCCGACTGGCCGTTCCCCTCGACACCGGCGATGCCCACGATCTCGCCCCGGTGGATGGTCAGCGAGACGTCGTCGACCACCTGCCGGCCGCCGGGCTCGCTCACCCGCAGCCCGCCGACCTCCAGCATCGGCTGCTCGGTCACCGTGGACTCGCGCAGCTCGGGCACGGGCAGCTCGCCGCCGACCATCAGTGTGGCCAGCTCGCGCGCGCTGGTGCCCTCCGGGTCGACCGTGGCCACCGTGGTGCCGCGGCGGATGACGGTGATGGTGTCGGCGACCGAGAGCACCTCGTCGAGCTTGTGCGAGATGAAGATGACCGTGAGGCCCTCCCGCTTGAGCTCGCGCAGGTTGTCGAAGAGCTCGTCGACCTCCTGGGGCACCAGCACCGCGGTGGGCTCGTCGAGGATCACGATGTCGGCGCCGCGGTAGAGGACCTTGAGGATCTCGACCCGCTGTCGCCGGCCCACCCCCAGCTCCTCCATCAGCCGGTCGGGCTCGATTCCCAGCCCGTACTGCTCCGACAGCGAGGTGATGCGCGCCCGTGCGTCCCGGCCGATGCCGTTGCGGCGCTCTGCGCCCAGCACGACGTTCTCCAGCACGGTGAGGTTGTCGGCGAGCATGAAGTGCTGGTGCACCATGCCGATCCCGTGCTTGATGGCGTCGGAGGGGGAGTTGAGCCGAACGGTTTCGCCCTTGACGGAGATGGTGCCCTCGTCCGGCCGGTGCATGCCGTAGAGGGTCTTCATCAGCGTGGACTTGCCTGCGCCGTTCTCGCCGACGATGGCGTGAACGGTGCCGGCCTCGACGGCGATGTCGATGTCGTGGTTGGCCACGACCCCCGGGAACCTCTTGGTGATCCCACGCAGCTCGACGGCGGGAGGCCCCTCCCCGCCGCCGGACGGCTCGCTGCTCATCCGACTCCTATTGCGATGACTTGGGCCGCCGCAAGCGGACGCCGGAACGGCGCCGACCGCCGGCGGCGGAGCTGGGGGAGGACTGACCGACCGCGGCACCGGGGCCGGGGAACGCTCCCCGGCCCCGGTGCCGGGGCGATTGTGTCGCGGCAGGGCCCGCTCGCGCGGGACCGGTCGCGCGGCCCGACGGCTAGGGCTTGGTCGGAACCTCGATCTCGCCGTCGATGATCTGCTGCTTCAGCTCGTCCAGGCGGCCCTCGACGTCGGAGATGGCCTCCTCGTTGGACTTCGCGTAGCCCACACCGCCGCTGGCGAGGTCGAAGCGCTGGATGCCCGTCTGCACCTCGCCGTCCTGCGCCGACTTCACGAAGTCGAAGACCGCGGTGTCCACGCGCTTCATCGCCGAGGTGAGCACGTACTGCTTCTGGTCCTCGGGTGCGCTCTTGTACTGGTCGCTGTCGACGCCGATGAACAGCTTCTCGGCGTCGGCCACAGCCTCCAGGACGCCGTTGCCCGAGGCGCCGGCGGCGTGGTAGATCACGTCGGCGCCCTTGTCGAGCTGGCCCTGCGCGGTGCTGCGCCCCGTCGCGGGGTCGGAGAAGCCGCTCATGTCCGGCGGCTGCGTGAGGTAGGCCGTCTCGATCTCGATGTCGGGGTTGATCTTCTTGGCCCCGGCCACGTAGCCGGCCTCGAACTTGTGGATCAGCGGGGTCTCGACGCCGCCGACGAAGCCGATGTGGTCCTCCTCGGTCTTCAGCGCGGCCGCTGCGCCGACCAGGTAGGACGCCTCCTCCTCGGTGAAGACGAGGCTGGTGACGTTCTCCTGGTCGGTGATCTCGGAGTCGACGATGGCGAAGTGGACGTCGGAGTAGGCCTCGTCGCTGGCCACGTTGATCATCGGTTGGGTGTAGGCGAAGCCCACCCCGATGACCACGTTGAAGCCCTGGTCGGCCATGTTCTTGAGGCGCTCTTCCTTGTCCACGTCCGACTCGCCCTCGCTGGGCTCGAAGTCCTGGACGTTCTCGGAGCTGATACCCAGCTCCTCCTCGACGCGCTGGAGCCCGCGGTAGGCGGAGTCGTTGAACGACTTGTCGCCCCGGCCGCCGACGTCGTAGGCGAGGCCGACGCGGATCTCGTCGCCGCCTCCTCCTCCGCCGTCGCCCTCGGAGCCCCCGCTGTCCGGGTTGTCACAGGCCGTCAAGGCCAGGGTCAGCACGCCGGCCGCGGTGGCGGCGGCGAGCTTGGCGGCTCGCATGTTCACTCTTCACTCCCCTTCAGCCCTGAAGCGGCCCACGCTTGTGGGTGGGCTCGCCGGGTTCTGCTGCCGGACGATATACGTTCCGTGAAAAGCGACCAATCACCAGGGAACGGTTGTTATGAAGGCGAGAGCGGAGCGAAACGGACGTTACCGATTCGCAGCTCCGACGTTGGTCCCGCCCGTCTCGCCGGGCCCGGCGGCCGGATCGCAACGGCAATTCTCGCCTACGTTCGGAGGCGCCGTTCGGTAGCGGAGGGTGACGGCGCGTCGGCGTCCGCCACACCGCCTCAGTTCCGGGATACCGCGTCCGCTTCGGCTGTGAGGAACTCCACTGCGGCCCCTTTCAGCGACCGGGCCGAGACGGCCGTGCGGTGGTCGCGCCCCGGAGCCCGCAGCACGGTGCCGCCCACCCCGCGGGCGAGGCCCTCCACGCCGTCGGCCAGTTCGTCGTGCTCGCCGGCCATCAGCAGCATCGGCGTCTTCTCCGGCGCGGGCTCGGAGCGGAAGGGATGGGCGGCCTGCCCCCGCGCGCACGCCGCCAGAGCCGCCGAGTCCCCGCCGGGCAGCCCGGAGGCGGACCGGAAGACCCGTCCGAACGGCGAGTCGTCGCCCTCGAGATCCTCCAGGTCGGTGCCGGCGAACGCGTCGCGGGGACCGAAGCCCGCCAGCACCGCGCGGCGCACCCGGTGCGGGTGTGCCAGCGCCAGTTCCCAGGCCAGACGCGCACCCAGCGAGTAGCCGACGACGTCGGCGCGGTCGATCGCCAGCGCGTCGAGCACTGCGGCGAGGTCGCCGACGAAGGCCGCGGTCGTGTACTCCCGGGGATCGTGCGGCTTGCCGCTGCCGCCGTGTCCCCGCAGGTCGCAGCCGAAGAACGGCAGGTCCGCGAGCGCCCGGGTCCAGCCGGTGCGCTCCCAGTTCAGCTCGTAGTCCGAGCCGAACCCGTGGACGAGCAGGACGGGGACCCCCGAGGCCGCGGGATCGGGGGCGGTGTAGCTCAGCGGCACCGGAGCCCGGAGCGTGTAGCGGGTCATCGGACCTCCCCTCGCTTCCGGGGCGACGCCCCGGTGCGGCGCTCACACCCTGTGCGGGCCTTCCGGCCGGTCGGCAGCGTTCTCACCCCTCGCGCTCGCCCCGCTCGCCGGCCTCGTTCCGCTCCTCGTCGGGCAGGCGGAGCCGGACGCGGCGGCGCGGTGCCTCGTCACCGGGGACGGTGCCCACGATCCCCGCCGCCTCCTGCTCCGCGACCTCGAAGGTGACCAGGGGCGCGCCCACCGCGACCGCGGCTCCCTCCTCGGCGTGCAACCGGGCGACCACGCCCGCGTGCGGCGACGGGATCTCCGCCGCGGACTTGTCGGTCTCGACCTCCACCAGCGGGCCGTTGCGCTCGACCCGCTCGCCCGGGCGCACCAGCCACTCCAGCACCGTCGCCTCGACCAGGCCTTCGCCAAGGTCGGGCAGGTGGAACGTCGTCTCGTTCGGCTGCGTCATCTGCGGTGGTCCTCCTGGGGAGTGCTAGGCGCCGAGCGTCCGCTGTACGGCGAACAGGATGCGGTCGACGGTGGGCAGGTACTGCGGCTCCAGCGGGCCGGCGGGGTAGGGGACGTCGAACCCCGCCACCCGCTGCACCGGAGCGGCGAGCCGGGAGAACGCCCCCTCCGTGATCAGCGCACTGACCTCGCCGCCCAGTCCGGCGGTCAGCGGCGCTTCGTGGACGACGACGGCGCGTCGGGTGCGCCGCACCGACTCGGCCAGGCCTGCGGAGTCGAGCGGCTTGAGCCAGCGCAGGTCCAGCACCTCCAGTTCCACTCCGTCCTCGGCCGCGAACTCGGCCGCCTGGAGGCACCGGTGCACCATCGCGCCCCAGGCCACGAGTGTCGCATGGCGGCCGCGGCGCACCACGCGGCTCGCGCCGACCGGCAGGTCGCCGTCAGGCGCGGAAGGGGCGGGGGAGTCGACGCGGTCCCAGTAGCGCGCCTTGGGCTCCATGAAGACCACCGGGTCGTCGGAGCGCACCGACTGCAGCAGCAGGCGGTAGGCGTCGGCGGCGTCGGAGGGCGCGGCGACCTTCAGCCCCGGGACGTGGGCGAAGACGGCTTCCAGGCTCTCGCCGTGGTGCTCCGGCGCCTGGATGCCGCCGAAACTGGGCACCCGCACCGTGACGGGCATCGGAGCGGTGCCGCGCGAGCGGTAGTTCATCCGGGCGATCTGGTTGACGATCTGGTCCAGAGCCGGATAGGCGAACCCGTCGAACTGCAGCTCGGGTACCGGGCGCCAGCCGTTCATCGCCAGTCCCACCGCCATCCCGGCGATGGCCGCCTCCGACAGCGGGGTGTCGAAGACGCGGTGCTCGCCGTGGCGCCGCTGCAGGCCGTCGGTGACCCGGAAGACGCCGCCCAGCCGCCCTACGTCCTCGCCGAAGACCAGGGTGGCCGGGTCCTCGGTCAGGGCCTCGTCCAGCGCGCGGTTCAGCGCCTCGCGCATGGTGGCCGCCGGTGCGGGCGCCTCGGCGGCGCCGCCGGCCGTGCCGGTCGCAGTCGGGCTCATCCGACCTCCTCCTGCCAGACCCGCCGCTGGCGGGCCAGTTCCTCGGTGGGCTCGCGGAAGACATGGGCGAACAGGTCCGAACCGGGCGGCTCGGGCGCGGCGCTGACGCCGTCGCGGACGCGCTCGGCCTCCGTGCGGCACTCGGCCTCGGCGCGCTCGAAGAACGCGGCGTCGGCGTCCCCGGCCGCCTCCAGCGCGGCGCGCGCCCGCGGCAGCGGGTCGCGCCCGGCCCAGGAGCGCTCTTCGGCGGGGTCGCGATAACGCGAGGTGTCGTCGGAGGTGGAGTGCGGGGCGGCACGGTAGGTCAGCGCCTCGACCAGGCTCGGTCCGCCGCCGGAGCGGGCGCGCTCCAGGGCCGCGCCGACGGCGGTGTAGACCGCCGCTGCGTCGTTGCCGTCGACGGCGGTGCCGGGCATCCCGTATCCGGCGGCGCGCGCGGCCACCGAACCGCCCGCGACCTGGCCCTCATTGGGCACCGACAGTGCCCAGCCGTTGTTCTGGCAGACGAAGACCACCGGCGCGCCCAGCACGCCGGCCAGGTTCATCGCCTCGTGTACGTCGCCCTCCGAGCTGGCGCCGTCGCCGAAATAGGACACGGCGCAGCCGGTGCGGCCGGCCAGCTTCTCGCCCAGCGCCCAGCCCACCGCGTGCGGGACCGGCCCTCCGACCACGGCGTTGACCGGTGCGAACCGCGACGCCATGGGGTCGTAGAGCCCTCCGTGCCATAGGGCGCGGTGGCTGGCCATATAGCCGACCATGTCCACGCCCAGCGTCAGGGCGACGGCCATTTCGCGGTAGGTGGGAAACGCGAAGTCGCGCTCGCGGTCCATGGCCGCGGCGCTGCCGACCTGGGCGGCCTCCTGGCCGCGCAGCGAGACGTAGGCGGGGAACACGCCCTGGCGCTGCAGCGCCACGGCCTCGGCGTCCAGCAGCCGCGCGGTCAGCATCGTGCGGTACAGGCGGCGCGACAGCTCGGCGGGCAGCGCGGGACCCGGTTCCTCCTGTGAGGCCGGCGGCTCACCGGTCGGCATTGCGGGGCCTCCCTCTGCTGCATGCGATGGCGGCTGCGCCGCCTGGCGGTGACGATCTCGATTGTGCGCCGGATGTCGACACTTGCGCTAGAGATGCGCGCCAAGTGCATACAACAGAGGATGAGATCGGGATATTGGTCCGCAATCGTCTAATTCCCATGGTCATGGGAGGTCGTTGCCGATACACGGTGCGCGGGCGCCGGCGGGCCTCCGCGATGCGGGGAGGCAGACCCTCAGAGGTCGGGCAGCGGGTCGGGCGGCAGCGAGGCGGCGCCCTGGAGCTCGGCGTCGCAGGCGTTGATCACCGACACGTACTCGTCGTCGACCTCGAAGGTGTGGCCGCCGAAGTGGAAGGTGGGGACCAGATGGGTGTCCACCGGGCCGATGCGCACGTTGCGCGGGAACACGGCCCATATGCCCTTGGGCCGGTTGCGGCTCAGCAGCCGGTTCACGAGCACGGTGACGGCGGCGTCGGTCACGGCGAAAACGAAGAAGCTGGACTCGTTCCGCGAGGCGGGGAAGATGTAGCGGATCTCGACGCGGGCCGGCAGGAAGCCCCGCGCTCGTTCGCGGACGTCGGGGGAGATGGGCATGGTGCCTCCTTGCGGTCACCGCACGCGTGCGCCGCGCGTCCTGGCAACATGTTAGATCGGCCGACTCCGTCCATGGGGTGCCGATTCCGCGGCGCGGGTGGCCAAAGGCCGCCCGCCCTCTCGATAATTGACCGCAATGACCCGATGCCGATGGTCGCCCGCCCGGCCGTCGCTCAAGGCGAACCCCCAGGAGTCAGGGAATGGCCGACGGCCAGCAGCAGGAGCACGGGCGCGCGCGGCAGACCGCGGAATCCGAACGCCGAAGGCCCCTCCGGCCCGCGTCGGCGGGCGAGGAGGCCGATCGGAACCGGCGGCGGGAAGCGCGGCTGCCCGACGCCACGGATGAGATCATCATCGGGGCGCTCGCCGACGACGCGCGCACCGGCATCACCGAGATCGCGGCCATGGCCAACGTGTCCCGCGCGACCGCCTACAACCGCATCAAGCGGCTCACCGACGACGGCGTGATCCGGGGCTACTCCGTGGTGGCCGACCACGCCAGGATGGGCCTTGGCGTCACCGCCCTGGTGCTCATCTCGGGCAGTCAGCCCGACTGGCGGGCCAACCGCGAGGTGCTCTCCTCCTACCCCGAGATCGAGTACTGCTGGTACGTCGTTGGCTCGGCCGACATCGTGCTGCTGGTGCGGGTGGCCGACACCAACCAGCTGCGCGACCTGATCCTCACCCGGCTGCAGGCCCTGCCGGGCGTCACCGCGACCCAGACCCTCACCGTCATCGACGAGGTGGTCCACCGCCCGGTGGTCAAGCCCGCCGAGTGAGGCCGGACCGGCGGCTCCGGATGCCCGCATGCCCGTTGGCCGCCGGGCGTCCGGAACCCGCGGCCGCGCCCGCCGGAGCTTCCGGCGGGCGCGGCGTCGCGCACCATGGGCAATCGTCTGCCCAACCGAGAGCTGCCGCGGCGCCGTCGCTGTGCAGACGCGGCCGCGGCTGGTGCGGCGTGCCGCCCCGGAGAGGGCCGGCGGCGGGCGGGCGTCTCGGCTACATCGGGGGGCCCATGGGCGCCGGCGCGGGGACCAGCAGATAGGCCACCACCGAGCCGACCGCGAACAGCCCTCCGAGGAGCACGGCCGCCCCCGCGGCCCAGCGCACCCAGGGGCGGCTGCCCTCGTTGGCCATTCCGGCACCGACGAGGCCGAGCACGACGCCCACCAGCGCCACCACGGCGTCTCCGAGGATGGTTCCGGAGACGGCCGAGACCTGGTCCTGAGCGGTCACGCTGGACAGCATCTGCACCAGGCGGGGACCGACCAGGGCGCCCCCGACGGCGAGCACCGCCGCGAGGGAGAAGGTCTCGGCCCCCAGAAGACCGCCCCCGGGAGCCGGCCGTGCGGGCGCTGCGTAGTCATCGGGCCCGATGAGCTCCTCGTCCTCGGCCTCATCGGTCTCGTCGGCGATGAAGGGGTCGAACCGGTCGCCCTCATCCTCGGGCGGAGCCGCCGCGGCGGCTCCGCCGTGCTCCCGCACGTCCTCCCCGGCCTCAGAGGCCGGCTCGGTCCCGCGGTCGTCGGGTCCCGGCCCGCTGGGCCGGTCGTCGCTGCTCGATGGCGTGTTCATTGCCGCCAACCTACTGGCGCTCCGCCGCCTTCCGAACGCGGCGCACCGGTGTGCCGGCTCCGCGGCCGGGCCGGCGGGGACGGGACGCGGGCCCGCGGTTCAGTGGCCCGGCGCGGTGCCCTGAGCCCGCCGCCGCCGCTCCTCGGCCCCCAGCGCGATGGGCGCCGCAAGCCACTCGTCGGGCATACCGAACGCGTCGACCAGGCCCTCGGCATGCGGGCGCAACCGCGCGCACAGCCGGTTGACCTCCTGGGTCACCGATTTGGCGCGGGTCGCGGTCAACCGCTCGTGCTCCAGGAACCAGGCGCGGTCCTCCTCGACCGCCGACAGCACGAACAGGTCGCACACCCGGTCGAGCAGATCCCGCGCCGCGGCGTCGCCGCAGCGGTCGATCGCGGCGACGAACGCCTCCAGCACGACGCGCTCCATGTGCGCCCGCGCGGCCGCCAGCACGTGGTCCTGGGCCTCGTTGAACACGTCGAAGGCGTCGGCGCCCGCGGAGCCCGCCCGCCGCAGCCGCCGCGCGAGCCCGTCGAGCACGTGCTTCTCCCGGTCCTCGAACAGGCTCAGCTGCCATCCGCGGTCGTAGAGGTCGGTGGCGTCGCCGCGGCCCGGCGCGGCGCTGACCAGACGTTCGATCAGCGAGCGCGCGGCAGTGCGCTCGATCACCGCGCCGAGGAACTGCCCGGCCGCGAAGCGCGCCATGCCCAACGGGTCCAAGTCCCCGAACTCCTGGCGGTAGTCGGTGAGCAGCCCTTTGGCCACCAGTTGCAGCAGGACGGTGTTGTCGCCCTCGAAGGTGGTGAAGACGTCGGTGTCGGCCTTGAGCTGGGGCAGCCGGTTCTCCTGCAGGTACCCGGCGCCGCCGCAGGCCTCCCGGCAGGTCTGGATCGTGCGGGTGGCGTGCCAGGTGGACAGCGCCTTGATCCCGGCTGCACGCGCCTCGAGCTCGCGCTGGCTGCGTTCGTCGCGGGTGCGCTCGCCTTCGCCGGTGTGGCGCTCGTGCAGCGCCGCGACCAACTCCTCCTGGGCGAAGTGCAGCGCGTAGGTGCGCGCCAGCGCCGGCAGCAGCCGCCGCTGGTGGGCGCGGTAGTCCAGCAGCACGACCTCCTCGCCGGTGCCGGGGCGGTCGAATTGGCGGCGGACCCCGGCGTACTTGACGGCGATCGCCAGCGCGGCCTTGGTGGCGCTGCCCGCGCCGCCGGCGACGCTGATGCGGCCGCGCACCAGGGTACCGAGCATGGTGAAGAACCGGCGGTTGCCGCTGTCGATGGGGCTGGAGTAGGCGCCGTCGGGCGCGACGTCGCCGTAGCGGTTGAGCAGCGCCTCGCGGGGCACCCGCACCGAGTCGAACCACAGCCGGCCGTTGTCCACCCCGTTGAGCCCGGCCTTGGGTCCGCAGTCGGCGATGTGCACGCCCGGCATCGGGCTGCCGTCGGCGTCGCGGATCGGCACCAGCAGCGCGTGCACGCCGTGTTCGCCGCCCGGGGTGGCCAGCTGGGCGAAGACGACCGCCATGCGCCCGTCGCGGGCGGCGTTGCCGATGTAGTCCTTGCGGGCGTCGTCGTCGGGGGTGGTGACGACGAACTCCTCGGTCGCCGGTTCGTACTCGGCGCGGGTGCGCAGCCCCTGCACGTCGGAGCCGTGGCCGGTTTCGGTCATTGCGAAGCACCCGGGCAGCTCCAGCGAGATCACCCGCGGCAGGTAGGCGGCGTGGTGGCGGTCGGTGCCCAGCGCCTGGATCGCGCCGCCGAACAGGCCCCACTGCACGCCCACTTTGACCATCAGCGACAGGTCGCACACCAGCGACTCGAAGGCGACCACCGAGGCGCCCACGTCGTCCTCGCCGCCGTACTCGGAGGCGAACCCGTAGGCGGACATGTCGGTGGCCGCGATCTCCTTGAGCTGGGCGAGGACGCGCTCGCGGTGCTCCTCCATCCCCAGGCCCGCGACGGGGCGGAACCGCTCCCCGCGCAGGTGCTCGCGCGCGAGCTCGCGGACGCGGTGCCACCGGCCGTCCAGCAGCGTGCGCAGCTCCGGCGGGTAGGAGGGGCGGACGTCGGCTTCGGTCATGGGTTCCCCCTTCTGCGGCCGGGCCGGACCGTGCCGGACCCGCTCGGTCCTCAAGCACCGTCGTACCACTCCGCGCCAAAGCCGCGCGCCGGAGTGTCGCGGGCGCGGCGGCCGGACGTCGGCAGCTACGGGCGGCATATGAAGCTGAATCGGGTGGGATGTCCGGCGAGTGTCGTACAACCCGCTTCCCGGGGGAATGCTCAAACAGACGTGGAATGTCCCGGAGGCCGCTCGGAAGCGGAGCCGACGGCGCGCGGACCGGTCGAGGGCGGCGGCGGACGGGAGGACGGCGGATGAGAACCGACCAGCGGCCGGAGGTGGCGGCGGCCGACCCCTCGCACATCGAGGCGATCGTCGAGCTCGCGCACCGGCGGCGCACCGACTACCGCGACCACGCCCCCGGCTTCTGGGACCCCGCCCCCGACGCCCGCGAACGCCACCGCGCCCGCGTGAGCAGGATCCTCGCCGACCACAGCAGCGGGCTCGCCCTGGTGGCCAGGCGCGGGCCCGCGCTCACCGGATGCCTCCTGGCGGTCCTGGGCCCGGCCCCCGACGTCTACGCCCCCGGCGGGCACCTCGCCTACATCGACGACCTCTGGGTCGAGGACCCCGCCGACTGGTGGGCCTCGGGCTCGGCGCTGCTGGACGAGGCCCGCCCCCGGCTGAGCGCGCTGGGCGCGGTGCGCATGGTCGTCGAGGCCGGCGGCCACGACTCGCCCAAGCAGGCGTTCCTGTGGCGCTCGGGACTGGCCCTGGCCTCCGAGAGCTACCAGGCCCCCCTTCGCTGACCCGCGGCTCCTCCCGCATTCCCCGGCTCACCGGCTGTTCGCGCCGGCGTCGCACACGGTTCCCGCGGACTTCCGCCGCGCCCTCGGTCCGGCGATGTTGCAAACGGGTGTACCCGGGGCAGAGATAGTGCTACGTCCGCTACACGGAGGATGAGCCTTGGCCTACCTCACCGAGACCGACGTGCAGGACTACATCCACGGCATCTGCTTCAAGACCGGACCTCCCGGCCGCGTGGGCGCCGAGACGGAATGGCTGGTGCGTGACCCGCTGCGCCCCCGCGAACCCGTCCCGCTCGGCCGCCTCTCGGCGCTCGTCGCCGAGATCGGACCGCTTCCCGGCAACAGCACCGTCACCTACGAACCCGGAGGGCAGCTTGAGCTCAGCTCGCCGCCCCTTCCCGGCCCTGGGGCCGCCCACGCCGCCCTGGCGCGAGACCTCGACCTCATCCGCGACCGGCTGCACGCCGCCGGCCTGATCCTGGACGGCAACGGCCTCGACCCGCGGCGCCCACCGGTCCGCCAGCTCACCCTCCCGCGCTACGCCGCGATGGAGGACTACTTCCACTCCGCCGGTTGCTCCACCGGACCGCTGATGATGTGCAGCACCGCCTCGCTCCAGGTGTGCCTGGACATCGGCGCCGATGCCGCCGACGCCGCGAACCGCTGGCGGCTGGCCAACCGGCTCGGCCCGCTCTTCGTCGCCGCCTTCGCCAACTCGCCCATCCACCGGGGGCGCAGCACCGGTTGGCGCTCCACGCGCTGGGCCATCTGGGACGCCATCGATCCCACCCGCACCAGCCCGGTCGCCTGCGGCGACCCCGTCACGGCCTGGACGGGCTACGCGCTGCGCGCCCGGCTGATGACCATCCGCGACGACGCGCTGCCCTGGGTGATCGACCCCGGCATCGCCTTCGGCGAGTGGATCGCCGAAGGCCGGCCGCGCCCGCCCACCCGCGACGACCTCGTCTACCACCTCAGCACCCTCTTCCCGCCGGTGCGGCCGCGGGGGTGGCTGGAGCTGCGGATGATCGACGCGCTGCCCGACCGCTGGTGGCCGGTTCCCATAGCGGTCGCGGCCGCCCTGCTGGACGACCCTGACGCGGCGCAGACGGCTGCCGAAGCCGTCGACCGGCTCTGCCGCGGCGCCGACCCGGACCGCCCGCTGTGGGCCCGCGCCGCCCGCGCCGCACTCACCGACCCCGCCCTGGCCGAATGCGCGCGAACCTGCTTCGGTGCGGCCGCCGGTGCGCTGGGCCGCATGGACTCCGCCGACTTGGGCGGCGTCGTCGACGACTACCGCGAACACTTCGTCGAGCGCGGGCGATGCCCCGCTGACCTGCAACGCCTGGACGTGGCGGCCTAACGGGCCGCGGCCGGCCACCGCATGCCGCACCGCGCCCCGCGCACCCGGGCGCGTCCGCACGCGCGAGCGAGGGAGAAACACGCCATGACCGACGACACCGCCGGCGGGCGCGCAGCCGAAGAGAACCTGCGCGCGCGCATCGCCGCCGAACTCGACGCCGGCCGGGCGCGCAGCGTCGGCCTTACCCTGGAGGCCCTCGACGAGACCGAGCTCGTCGCCCAGCACTCGCCACTGATGTCCCCGCTGGTGTGGGACCTCGCCCACGTCGGCAACTACGAGGAGCAGTGGCTGCTGCGCACGGTCGCGGGCGGCGAGGCACTGCGCCCCGACATCGACGTCCTCTACGACGCCTTCGAGAACCCGCGCGCCGAGCGTGTCGGTCTCCCGCTGCTCTCGCCCCGCGAGGCCGAGGACTACAACGCACGCGTCCGCGACCGGGTGCTGGACGCCCTGGACAGAGCCGCCTTCGACGCCGGTACCCCGCTGCTCGACGGCGGGTTCGTCTACCACTTGGTCATCCAGCACGAGCACCAGCACGACGAGACCATGCTCGCCACACACCAGCTGCGCCGCGGCGCCCCCGTCCTGGCCGACCCGCCCTCTCCGCCGGCGCCGGGCGCGTTCGCCGGACCCGACGAGGTGCTGGTCGAGGCGGGCCCCTTCACCATGGGCACCACCGCCGACCCGTGGGCCTACGACAACGAGCGCCCCGCCCACACCGTCGAGGTGCCCGCCTTCTGGATCGACACCCGCGCCGTCACCAACGCGCGGTACCTGGAGTTCGTCGCCGACGGCGGCTACGACGACCCCCGCTGGTGGAGCACACGCGGCTGGGGCTGGCGCACCGCCTCGGGCAAGCGCGGCCCCGCCTTCTGGACCGACGACGGCTCCGGCGGCGTGCTCCGGCGCCGCTTGGGCCGCGTCGAGCCGCTTCCCATGGACGAACCCGTCCAGCACGTGTCCTTCCACGAGGCCGAGGCATACGCCCGCTGGAGCGGCAAGCGGCTGCCCACTGAGCCGGAGTGGGAGAAGGCGGCCCGCTACGATCCCGCGACGGGGCGGAGCCTGCGTTTTCCCTGGGGCTCCGCCGAGCCCGGCGAAGGCCGTGCCAACCTGGGCCAGCGGCTGCTGCGGCCCGCGGCCGCCGGAACCTACCCGGCCGGAGCCGCCCCGAGCGGTGCTCTGCAGATGCTCGGCGACGTGTGGGAGTGGACCTCCTCGGACTTCCACGGGTACCCGGGCTTCGAGGCGTTCCCCTACCCGGAGTACTCCGAGGTGTTCTTCGGCGGCGACTACAAGGTGCTGCGCGGCGGCTCCTGGGCCACCCACCCCACTGCGGTACGCGCCACATTCCGCAACTGGGACCACCCGATACGCCGGCAGATCTTCAGCGGGTTCCGCTGCGCACGCGACGCCGAAGGCGCCGCTGCGGCGGGCGCGGTGCAGGGGGCGGTGCGCTGATGTGCCGCCACGTGGCCTACCTCGGTGCGCCCCGCACCCTGTACGACCTGCTCTACGCCGCCCCCTACTCGCTGCACACCCAGTCCTACGCCCCGCGCGAGCAGCGCCACGGCACCGTCAACGCCGACGGCTTCGGCGCGGGCTGGTACGACGGGCGGCGTTCCGAACCGCTGCGCTACCGCCGTGCAATGCCGATCTGGGCCGACTCCTCCTTCGCCGACGTAGCCCGCGCCATCACCGCGACCTGCGCGGTGGCGGCGGTGCGCGACGCCACCCCCGGCTTCGGCACCGACGAATCCTGCGCACAGCCATTTCGCGCAGACACCTGGCTGTTCTCGCACAACGGCGCGGCCAAGGACGACGAGGCGCTGGCCGCGCGTCTGGGGACGCCCGCGCCGCCGGGCGCCCTCGACGCCCGCACGCCGGTGGACTCCGCGCCGCTGTTCGCCTCCGCGCTGCGGCTGTGGCGCACGGGCGCCGGCCTGGGCGAGGCCCTGGCCCGGGTCGCCGCCGAAGCCCGCGCCTGCTCGCCCGGCCGCTACAACCTGCTCGCCTCCGACGGCTCGCGACTGGCCGCCACCGCCGACGGCGACACGCTCTATGCCCGCCGCGGCCCGCACGGCGTGTGGCTGGCGTCGGAACCGCTCGACGACGACGCCGCCTGGCAGGCGGTGCCCGACGGCTGCCTGGTCACCGCCGACCGGGACGGCCTGCACATCGGCCCGATCCCCGCGGCCGCCTGAGAACGGAGTGCCCATGCTGCGCATCGACCGCCACCTGACCGACGACGACCTCGCCAAGGCGCTGCGCAGCGACGTGGTGGAAGGGCTGGCGTCCCGCCCCAAGTCGCTGCCGCCCAAGTGGTTCTACGATGAGCGGGGAAGCGAGCTGTTCGAGGAGATCACCCGGCTGGAGGAGTACTACCCGACCCGCGCCGAGCGGCGGATCCTGCGCGAACGCGCCCCCGAGATCGCGGCCGCCGCCGGCGCCGACACGCTCATGGAGCTGGGGGCCGGGTCGGGGGAGAAGACCCGGCTGCTGCTGGACGCCCTCGGCGGTGCGGGCACGCTGCGCCGGTTCGTGCCCGTCGACGTCAGCGGCGGCTTTCTGAGCGAGGCGGCCGCGGCCATCGGCGAGGCCTACCCCGGTCTGGAAGTGCACGCGGTCGTCGCCGACTTCGAGCGCCATCTGCACCTGCTGCCCGGCGGCGGGCGACGGCTGGTGGCCGTTCTCGGCTCGACGCTGGGCAACCAGCCGCCCGCCGAGCGGGTCTCCTTCCTGAGCGACCTGTACAGCGGCTGCACCGCCGGCGACAGGCTGCTGCTGGGTGTGGACCTGGTCAAAGACCCCCGGCGCCTGGTCGCCGCCTACGACGACGCGAGCGGGGTCACCGCCGAGTTCAACCGCAATGTGCTGCGCGTGCTCAACCGCGAGCTCGGCGCGGAGTTCGATCCGCGGGAGTTCGACCACGTCGCGGTCTGGGACCCCGGGGCCGAGTGGGTCGAGATGCGGCTGCGCTCCCGCATCGGGCAGCGGGTGCGCGTCGCGGCCCTCGACCTCACCGCGGAGTTCGCCGCCGGGGAGGAGATGCGCACCGAGATCTCCGCGAAGTTCCGCCGCGACAGGATCGCCGGCGAGCTCGCAGCCGCCGGGTTCCGCCTCGACGCCTGGTGGACCGATCCCGCGGGGGACTTCGCGGTGCTGCTGGCGCGGCCCTGATCCGGCCGCCGCGCTGCGCGGGCTCCGCGCCGCGCTCCGCCGGCGCACGCCTGCGGCCGTCGGCGCACGCCTGCGGCCGGGGGCGCGGCGGCGGCCGGGCGCCGCTTCGGGCTCCGGTACGGTAATGGCCGTGATCAAGGTAGGAGTGTTCGGCGCCCGCGGGCGCATGGGGTCCGAAGTCGTCAAGGCGGTCCAAGGCGCCGCCGACACCGAGCTGGTCGCCGCGGTCGACGACCCGGCCGAGCGCGGCGGCGTACGGGGCGCCGACGTCGTCGTCGACTTCACCCACCCCGACGAGGTCGTGGGCAACGTCCGGTGGCTCGCCGAGAACGGCATCCACGCCGTGGTGGGCACCAGCGGCTTCGACGACTCCCGGATCGCCGAGGTGCGCGACGCCTTGGCCGCCAACCCCGGCCCCAACGTGCTGATCGCGCCGAACTTCGGCATCGCCGCGGTGCTGATGATGAACTTCGCCGCCAAGGCGGCGCCGTACTTCGAGTCCACCGAGATCGTCGAGCTGCACCACCCCGGCAAGGCCGACGCGCCCAGCGGCACCGCCTACCGCACCGCCGAGATGGTCGCCGGCGCCCGCGCGCGCGCCGGCGCCGAGCCGATGCCCGACGCGACCACCTCCGAGATCCCCGGCGCCCGCGGCGCCGACGTCGAGGGTGTGCGGGTGCACGCGCTGCGCATGACCGGCATGATCGCTCACCAGGAGGTCGTCTTCGGCACCCACGGCGAGACGCTGCGCATCCGCCACGACTCGATGAACCGCGAGTCGTTCATGCCGGGCGTGCTGCTGGGTGTGCGCCGCGTCGCCGAGCTTCCCGACCGGGTGACCGTCGGCCTGGAGCCGCTGCTCGGGCTGGACTGAAGGCCCGCACCGCACGGGCGGCCGGTCCCGCCGGTTCGGCCCCGCCTCACGCGGCGGGATCCGCCGCGCGGCGGCCGAGCAGGCCGCCCGGGTCGGAGCGGCCTGGCGGGCTCGCTAGATCCTGAAGCCGAGGAGCACGAAGGTCTGGGCGGCCAGAACGCCGCCGATGAGCGGTGCCACGATCGGTACCCAGGCGTAGGACCAGTCCGACCCGCCCTTGCCGGGAATCGGCAGTAGCGCGTGGGCGATGCGCGGCCCCAGGTCACGGGCGGGGTTGATGGCGTAGCCGGTGGGACCGCCCAGGGACAGGCCGATGGCCAGCACCAGGAACCCGACGAGCAGCGGTGCGATGCCGGTGCCGAAGAGGTCGGCGAGCGTGCCGTTGCCCGCCTCGGCCAGCGGGTTCATGTTGGCGTTGATGCCCAGGATCCCGAAGATCAGCATGAACGTGCCGATGACCTCGGTGATGAAGTTGGCGGCGATGGAGCGGATCGCCGGGATGGTGCTGAAGACCCCGAGCTTGGTCTCCGGCTCGGCGGTCTCGCGCCAGTGCGGCAGGTAGCCGAGGTAGACCAGCACCGCGCCGAAGAGGCCGCCGAGGACCTGGGCGATCATGTAGCCGGGCACCTGGCTCCACGGGAACTCGCCGATGGAGGCCAGTGCCAGGGTGACCGCGGGATTGATGTGCGCTCCGCTGTAGTAGCCGACCGTGTAGACAGCCATGGCCACGGCCAGGCCCCAGCCGAAGGTGATGACGATCCAGCCGCCGTTGGCGGCCTTGGATCGGGCGAGAGTTACACCGGCGACGACGCCGCAGCCAAGCAGCGTGAGGATCGCCGTTCCGACGAACTCGGCCAGATAAATCATGAGGACCTCCGCCGTAACGCCGCCGCGGCCGGTTGGGACGCGGAACCGGCTGCGAGGGCGGCGTAGTGGCCGCCCCGCGGCCGCAGCAGACCCGCACTCGGTGAGACCGGAGCGGAACGCTGTGAAGAGTGTGATTCAGGTCACATTCAATGTCAACGACTGTTCCGGGGCCCACCGCATTTCACGCGGACTTCCGGCGTGATTGGCATTTCCTGAGACACCTCACCGCAAACGGCGGTCGGCTGCCTATTGCACGCGGGGGAGCCGCGACGCGACACTCGGTTCCGGACGCCGCGTCGGCGCATCGCAGCCGGAGTAGCGCGGGAAGGCCCGAGAACGGCCGGGAGTCCGGCGCACTCCGGGGCCGCAGACCGCACCGCCTGCCGCACACTCCCGCCGCTACCCGGGAGACGGGACGGGCTCAGCTCAGCGCGCCCAGCGCAAGCCCGGCCGTGAACAGCGCGCCGAACACCATCTGCAGCCGCCCCGTCTCGCCCAGTCCTGCGACCAGGTCGCGGCCCGTCTGGCCGCGCATCACCCGCCGCACCGGCGGCACAGCGGCCGGTACGGCAAGCAGCACCAGCGCCACCCACCAGCTCGCCGCCGCGATCGCCAGAGCGCAGGCGAAGGCGACGCCCACGCACCCTGCGTACAGTCGGCGCGTGCCGGTCTCGCCCAGCCGCACCGCAAGCGTGTTCTTGCCGGTCAGGGCATCGGTGCCGAGGTCGCGCAGGTTGTTGATCACCAGCACCGAGCAGGAGAGCAGCCCTACGGGAACGGCCGCGACCCACCCTTGCCAGGGGACCCCCTCCACTTGGACGAACACCGTGCCCACCACAGCCACCAGGCCGAAGAAGACGAACACGGACACCTCGCCCAGGGCGCGGTAGCCGTAAGGGCGCCGCCCGCCGGTGTAGAACCACGCCGCCACGATGGAGACCGCGCCTACCAGCACCAGCCACCACGCGGTGGTCGCCGCCAGCACCAGGCCCAGGGCCGCCGCAGTCGCGAAGCAGACCCAGGCGGCCGAGAGCACCCTCCGCGGCGCCGCCAGCCGGGCAGCCGTCAGCCGGGTCGGGCCCACCCGCTCCTCGGTGTCGGTTCCGCGGACGCCGTCGCTGTAGTCGTTGGCGTAGTTCACGCCCACCTGCAGCGCCAGCGCCACCCCCGCCGCCAGCAGCGCCTTCCACCACACGGCGCCGCCGGCGCCCACCGCAACGCCGGTGCCCACCGCCACCGGGACGATCGAGTTCGGCAACGTGCGGGGACGCGCCCCCGCCACCCACTGGCTGACCGTGGCCACGCGTCGGCCCTTCCTCACTTGTGCCGGCCGCCCCGAACAGTGCGTCCGGGGCCGGGATCCCACGTTAGCGCCGCCGCTCCGCCCGACCGTGCGGGGAGGGGCCGAGGCGGGCGGCGTCCTCTCAGCCGCCGACCGAGGCGTGCAGTCGCACCATCGGCAGCGGCGCGCCCGGATCGAGCTCGCGCGTCGCACCGTCGGGCCGCCACCCGGCCGCCTCGGCGAAGGACCGCAGCGGGTTTGCGGATTCCATTACCCACAGCAGGGCGGTGTGGAAGCCGTCGTCGACCAGGTGGTCCACGGCGGCGTTCAGCAAGCGGCTGCCGTGGCCCTCGCGCACATGGTCGGGGTGCACGTGCAGCGCATAGACCTCGGCGTCGGTTCCCGGCCAGCTGTCGGGGTCCTCCGCGGGACCCAGTGCGGCGAACCCGACCACGGCCCGGTGGTCGGTGGCCACCAGCAGCCGGTGCCGCGAGGTGGGCGGAGCGGTCAGCGCGCCGTGCCACTGCTCGCGGAACCGGGCTGCGGCCTCCTCGCTGACGATCTCCGCCAGCACGGCCTCGGGCAGCAGCGGTCCGTACATCGACCGCCAGGCGGCGACCTGCACATCGACCACGGTGCCGATGTCGGCCTCCCGGGCCGGTCTGACAAAACGCTCCGTCGACACCGCTCGGTCCTCGATCCCGTCCTCGAATCCACGGGCGGGCCCGCCCGTCCCGGCGCGCTCCGCGCCAGGCATGTTTTCAGTGCGCGCCGTCCCCGGCAAAACCGCGGCACCGCCGCGGCATCCGCCCGGGCGCCCCCTGGCGGCCCCTGGGGGCACCCCTGGGAAACCCCGCAATACCCGGTCGCCGCGTTCCCCCCGGCGCCGGGAGCATGGCAGCATCGTCCGGGTGAGCATCATCATCAGAGTCCTCATCAACGCCGTCGCCCTCGGCGCCGCGGTGTTCCTGATCGACGGCCTCAACGTCGACACGGCGTCGACGAGCGAGACGGTCATCGCCTACATCGCACTCGGCGCCCTCTTCGGCGTGGTCAACGCGGTGATCAAGCCGATCGTCAAGACCGTCGGCTGCGCCTTCTACATCCTCACACTCGGGCTGATCTCGCTGGTCGTCAACGCCCTGCTGCTGCTCCTCACCGGGTGGTTGGCCGGGATGTTCGGCCTGGCGTTCACCATCGACGGGTTCTGGCCGGCCTTCTGGGGCGCCATCGTCATCTCGGTCGTCAGCTGGGTGCTGAGCCTTCTGCTTCCCGGCGGAGACGGCGACGAGGACTGAAGCGAAAGGCGCGGCGGCGGTTCGGGACCCGGTCCCGTACCGCCGTCCGCGCGTGTCCGCGCCTCACCGGAGGAAGGTGATGCACAGCGAGGCGACGACGATGCCGAAGACCATCACCACCGCGCTGTAGCCCAGCACCTTTCCGGCCCGCAGGCGGGTCAGCGCCAGCAGCGGCAGCGCCCAGAACGGCTGGATCCCGTTGGTGAGCTGGTCGCCCATCGCCACCGCCATCACGGCCACGCCCGGCTCCAGCCCCAGCGAGGCGGCGGCGTCGGTGACGATCGGCCCCTGCACCGCCCACTGCCCGCCGCCGGAGGGCACCGCCAGGTTGACCAGGCAGGCGCTCACCATCGCCCAGAAGGGATAGGTGAGCGGTGTCGAGAAGGAGACGAACCACTCGGCGACGGTCTCCAGCAGCCCCGACTGCTCCATGATCCCCATGATTCCGGCGTAGAAGGGGAACTGGATGATCACCGAGGACGCGTTGCGGGCACCCTCGGAGGCCGCCGACGCGTAGCTCGCGAGCGTGCCGTGCAGGGCCAGGCCCAGCATCAGGAACGTGAAGTTGAGCAGGTTGAGGTCCATGCCCACGATCCCGCCCCGGACCAGCTCGGGAACCAGGTAGACCGCACCCGCGGCGACGACGACCAGAACCGGGACGCGGCTGTGCATCAGCCGCTCGGCGGGCGAGAGGGACCGGCTGCCGGAGTCCCCGGGACCGCCGGTCCCGCTCTTGCGGCCCAACAGCTTCTTGCGGTCGCGGCGGCGCTGGGCCCCGGTCCGCGGCTGGTCCGCGGTCCCGTTCGCTCCGGCGCCGGCGCCCGCCGGCTGCTCGGCGATCTCTTCGGCGTCCTCGGCGCGCGGGTGCATGCTCAGGATGATCAGCGGCGCGCCGATGAGCATCGCCGCGAGGAAGGCGAGGTTGAACGGCTGGAACAGCGTCTCGCTCAGCGGCAGCACGCCGATCTCGGACTCCAGGAAGTGGCCCTCGGTGTTGACCAGCAGCGGCGCCGACCCGGAGAGGCCGCTGTGCCAGACCATGAGGCCCACGTAGCCGCCCGCCGCCAGCAGCGGGAAGTGCACCTTGATGCCGCGCGCCTTGCAGGAGCGCGCCACCTCCACGGCCAGCAGCGCACCGGCGATCAGGCCCAGCCCCCAGTGGAGCATGCCCAGCACCGCGGCGCCCGCCGCAGTCAGCACGTAGGCCGAGCGCGGGCCGCGGGGCAGTCCGGCGAGCGCCGCGATGCCGCGTTTGGCGGGCGGCGACGACGCCAGCGCGTACCCGGTCACCAGCACCAGGGACATCTGCATGGCGAACTCCAGCAGCCCCCAGAAGCCGGAGTACCAGTCGTCGACGAGGGTGAGCGGCCCGTGGTCGGTCACCCCCAGGGCCAGCAGGTAGACGAGTACCGTCAGCGCGATCGCGAAGACGAACGCGTCGGGGATCCACCGCGTGCTGAACGCGGCGAGGGCATTGCCGATGCGGCGCAAGACGACCCTCCATCGGGGGTGGGGAAGGGGCAGGTGCGGGTGGTGGGGGAGCGGGGGGGGGGGGGGGGGTGTCGCCCGGTGGTTCGCGTCGTGTCGGC
>NZ_JAVREK010000030.1:0-58557 GCF_031845375.1 Streptomonospora wellingtoniae | reverse complement strand
TCCATTTGCGATAGCTACAAGATCGACGGTGATGTGCCGGCGCAGGTCCTCAGGCGGCCGTGCTGTGGCGCTCTTCGTGGGAGTGCCGTTCGGCGCCCAGGCGCCGGGCGGCGCCCTCGGGGTCGGCGGCGGAGTGGGTGACCCGGGTGCCGCCGGCACCGCTCCAGCGGAACAGCCCGCCCCAGCACCACACCGTCAGGCCGCTGTCCACGGACACCACCGCGACCGGGCCCAGCGCGCCGGGATAGAGGCGAGGGCCGCCCGGCACAGCGAGCCGAGCGCACAACCGCGAAACGGCTTCGGCGGAGGTGGCCGGGGCTGCGGTGGAGATCGTCGAGAGGGTACCCACGGACGAGGCCTTTCCAGTCGGCACCTGCGGGCGCGGTGCTCACCCGCTGCGGTATTGCGGCTTCGGCTCGACGACGGGCGCGCCTGCCGTCGCCGTCGCTAATCCCCGGATTCGGCAGACCACAAACGAACGCCGTCGATTCGGTCACAGATCGATCAACGGGTGAACGCCCGGTAACCGCTCGTGCTTAGCCGGAGCTCTTGCGCGGGGCGGCGAGTCGACCGGCGGCGGCCTCCCGGGCCGAAGTGCGGACGGTCGGGTGGGCGATCGAATTCCAGCACGCCCGGAACCAGCCGAGGCCGTGTCGCGCCGACTCCAGCGGGCACTCTCCGGCGTGGCTCGGGGGCGCCGGGGTAAGCGACCCTCGGGCGCCGACCGGAGCCGGCGCCCGAGGTGAGCCGACACTCTCCGGGGGGAGTGGCGAGAGCGCCGACGTTCGAGCGAAGCAGCGCTGTCGGCTCGGGGGCCGACACCGGCCGGTCGGGCGCCGAGCGGCGACCGATCGGGGAGGGTGGTCCGGTGCGTCACCCCGAAGCGGGCCGGGCGGGAACCGCTTACCCCGCGCGGTGAATCCGACTCCCCTCGCGGGGCACCGGCGACGGCCGAGGCACTGCGGCCGCTCCGGCGGCCGACCGGCGCACTGCGCCGGTACCGGCAGCCGATGCGGGGCACACCCCGCCCAGCGAACCACGGATTCCCGTTCGGCTTCCGCTTCATAACGGAAGCCTATTCAACCGGGAGCGCGTTCGGGGGCGGAAATCGAAAAAGCGCGGGGGACACGGCGCGACAGGCCGGGTGCCGCCGCCGATCCCCGCAATTCGCGACACCCGGGCGGATGCGGACATCCGCCCCCGAGGGGAAGGCGACGGCCCCGGCCGGCCGTGTCGCCGACCGGGAGGGATCGGACGCGACAACGGCCGACGGGCTGCGGCGCGGGGAGAGGGAGCGGCGCCGCGCCCGACCCGGATCACAGTACTGCACAATCCCGGATATTTCAGTTGTCCACTTATACGAATCTCCCGAGAAGTCCCAGCGGAGCGGACGAGCAGATCAGTCCGAATCGTCGGATTTGCCACAAAAGTTAGGAGTAAAATGGGCGCACCGCGACGGGATTCGCCACATTTTCTGACGGTCTAATACGGAGTTTCCGGAATCAGCGATTCGGGACTGGGGTCAGGAATCAGCCAAACGCTGCGCGAGGGCGGTGAACCGCCGTCCGGCTCCCGCGTTGCGGACCGCCTGGGCCAGCGCACGGCGCGACCCCACCAGCACGACCAGCCGCTTCGCGCGGGTGATCGCCGTGTAGAGCAGGTTGCGCTGAAGCATCATCCACGCGCTGGTCGTGATCGGAATCACCACGGCGGGGTACTCGCTGCCCTGCGAGCGGTGGACGGTCACCGAGTAGGCGTGCACCAGCTCGTCCAGCTCCGCGAAGTCATAGCCGATCTCTTCGTCCTCGTCGGTCCGCACCCGCACCGACTGCTCGACGGCGTCGATGCCGGTGATGACGCCGAGGGTGCCGTTGAAGACCCCGTTCGCACCCTTGTCATAGTTGTTGCGGATCTGGGTGACCTTGTCGCCGACGCGGAAGACCCGGCCGCCGAACCTGCGCTCGGCGACACCCTCGCGCGGGGGCGTCAGCGCCTCCTGCAGCAGGGTGTTGAGGTTGCCGGCTCCGGCAGGGCCGCGGTGCATGGGCGCCAGCACCTGCACGTCGCGGCGCGGGTCCAGGCCGAACCTGCGCGGGATGCGGTTGGCGACCACGTCGACGGTGAGCTCCGCCGTCGCCTCGGTCTCCTCGCTGGGGAACAGGAAGAAGTCCGACATCCCCGCGAACTCCGGCGGGGTCCCGGTGTTCACCCGGTGCGCGTTGGTCACCACGCCCGACTCCTGGGCCTGCCGGAACACGTGCGTCAACCGGACGGCCGGCAGCGGGGAGCGCTCGTCCAGCAGGTCGCGCAGCACCTGGCCCGCACCGACCGAGGGGAGCTGGTCGACGTCGCCGACCAGGATCAGGTGGGCGCCCGGCGGTACGGCCTTGGCCAGCTTGTTGGCCAGCAGCAGGTCGAGCATGGAGGCCTCGTCGACCACGAGGAGGTCGCAGTCCAGGGGGTTGTCGCGGTCGTAGGACGCGTCGCCGCCCGGCTTCAGCTCCAGCAGGCGGTGCACCGTGGAGGCCTCGTGGCCGGTCAGCTCGGTCAGCCGCTTGGCCGCGCGGCCGGTGGGTGCGGCGAGAACGATCTTGGCCTTCTTCGCCGCGGCCAGCGTGATGATCGAGGAGACGGTGAACGACTTCCCGCAGCCCGGCCCGCCCGTAAGCACCGCGACCCTGCGGCTCAGCGCGAGCTTGACGGCCTCCTGCTGCTCTGCGGCCAACTCGGCGCCCGTGCGCGAGCCCAGCCAGCCCAGCGCCACCTCCCAGTCGACGCCGTCGAAGGCCGCCAGCCGGTCCGCCGAGGCGTTGAGCAGAGTCCGCAGCTGCGAGGCCAGCGACGCCTCGGCACGCTGGAACGGCACCAGGTAGAGAGCCGTGACTCCGTCGCCGTCGGGGCCGGCGACCTTCTCCGAGACCACGCCCTCCTCGGCCACCAGCCGCGCAAGGCACTCGATCACCAGGCCGGAGTCGACCTGGAGGATCTTCACCGCCTCGGCGATCAGCTTCTCCTCGGGCAGGTAGCAGTGGCCGTCGCCGGTGGACTCCGACAGCGTGAACTGGATGCCGGCCATCACTCGCTCCGGGCTGTCGTGCGGGATCCCGACCGCCTGGGCGATGGTGTCGGCGGTCTTGAACCCGATCCCCCACACATCCGTCGCAAGCCGGTAGGGCTCGTTGCGCACCACGGAGATGGAGGAGTCGCCGTACTTCTTGTAGATCCGCACCGCCAGCGACGTGGAGACTTCGATGCCCTGGAGGAAGACCATGACCTCCTTGATTGCCTTCTGCTCCTCCCAGGCGTCGGCGATCAGGCGCGTGCGCTTGGGGCCGAGCTTGGGCACCTCGATGAGGCGCTCGGGGGTCTCTTCGATGACGTCGAGCGCCTCGACGCCGAAGTGGCCCACGATCCGCTCCGCGAGCCGCGGACCGATCCCCTTGACCAGCCCGGAGCCCAGATACCGGCGTACGCCCTGGACCGTGGCGGGCAGGACCGTGGTGTAGTTCTCGACCGTGAACTGGCGGCCGTACTGCGGGTGCGAGCTCCAGCGGCCCTCCATCCGCAGCGACTCGCCGGGCTGGGCCCCCAGCAGCGCGCCGACCACGGTGGTGAGGTCGCCGCCCCGGCCGGTGTCGACCTTGGCGACGGTGTAGCCGGTCTCCTCGTTGGCGAAGGTGATGCGCTCCAGGACCCCGTCAAGCACCGACGGACGGAACCCGCCGTCCCCCGAACCGGCCCGCTGCGACCCCTTGGCCATCAGGACACCCCTTCCGCAACCTCGGCCCCCCATGATGCCGCCCGAGGCCGACAGAGCGCTCACATCGGTGTGGCAGTGCCATCAGCGCGCTATTCCCGGCCCTGCCCGATGTTCGGGAGGGCGTCCTGGGCGATGAAGGTCCCCTTGCCATGCACGGTGACGACTACGCCGCGCTCGCGAAGAACCTGCATGGCCCTGCGGACGGTCATGTAGGCGACTCCGTACTCCTCTGCCAGATCGCGTTCCGCGGGCAAACGCGCTCCGGGCACCAGATCACCGGCTACTACCCGCGCAACGACGTGGTCGGCGAGGGCGGCATAGACAAGGTCGGGACCCTGGGGATCGAACTCCGGAATTCCGTTCTGCTCGCTCACGGGCGCAATGTATGGCCCCGGTGACCTACAAGAACGATTGGAGAGCTATACAGAGCTATAGGATTAGCATAGACTCCGCAAAGCGAGAGACCCCCGCGACCGCAGCCACGGTCCGGGGGCACGGCCACCAGCTTCCGAGGAGCTGACGACATGACCGACCTTAGCGGCAGTGTGCTGCGCCGCCTACGTCCCAGGCGTGCCCGCCTGAGCGCGCCGACGCCCGTATCCGATACCCGGCCTCCCTCCCACCGCAGGGCGGCACGGGTGCGCCCCTACGCCCTCGCCGCTCTCCGACGCGGCCGCCGCACCGGCGACCGGCCGTTCGCCGGGTCGCTCCGGCTCGGCGGATCGGAACCGGCGATCCGTCGCGACTTCGCGGGGGTGGTTCTCTAATGAGCGCCGATGACCACCCCGCGCTCCCGCTTCCGTCCGCCGAGTACGGCCTCACCGAGACCGAACGCCGCGCCCTGTGCGACCTTCTGGACGAGCTGGTCGAGGCCACCGAGGACCGTGTCTTCTGGTTCGGCCGCGCCCGCGAGGCGGCACTGGAGATCAAGCGGCGGCTCGACACTCTGCTGACCGACGGCGAGGTATAGCGGCCGCGCACCGGCGTCGACACGCCGGGCGGCTCACACAAGTCGGGGTACTCGGTCCCGTCCTGGACGGAGAACACCGGCATGCGGCGAGCCCGCGCTGCGCGCGGGGTCGCCGCCGTTTCCCATGCCCGTCGAGTCTGTACCTGGGGACGCGCACACCGCCGCCGTGGCATCGCCGGACTAGTCGGCGCGCTGCGTGAGATCGGCCAGGAGCACGTCCAGCACCGCCTCCTCCTCCACCCGCCGCCCGGCGCCGCTCATCGCCGGTGCCAGTTCGGCGTCCCAGTCGGCGGCCACCGGCTCTCCTGACAACTCCCCGCTGACTCCCGCGCCGACCGCCGAGCGGTAGTCGGCGGCGCTGTAGCGCCACGGGTGCCAGTTCAGGCGGCGCAGCAGCGCGTTGGCGATGCGGATGCCGCCCCAGTCGAAGTCGCCGTGGTAGCGGAGCATCGCACCGTCCCGGCACAGCGACCGCAGCAGCACCAGGACCGCTGCGCCGGGCTGGCCGCGCGTGCACACCAGCGGCGGGCACGCCGGCCCCAGCCGGTCGGCCGCGGCCGCAACCACCGCCGGGTTCTCGCAGAGGTGGACGGATTCCGCGCCGTCCAGCGGGCGCACCGGGTCGCGCACCAACTGGCGCAGAGTCAGCACGGCGGGCTGACCCGCGTTCCGCATCTCGGCCAGGGCACGACCGGTGGCGGTGCCCGTGTCACCGGGAAGGCCGGTGGCCAGGACGGTGGCCGACAACTCGTCCTGCAGAAGGCCGACTGCCGCCCACGCTTCCCGCCTACCCTCCGCGCCGCTGTCCGCATTCGCCGCGGAGTCCAGTCCCGCCAGCGCCCGGGCCGCGCTGAGCGCGAGCGTCCCCAGCGGCCGCCCGTGATCGAGCGCGTGGGCGTCGCCGCAGACCCGCGCGGCGAACACGGCCAGCCCTTCGCCCGCGGCCGGCAGCTGCCCCACCACCGCGGCGAGTCTCCGCAGCTCCGGGAAGGCGCCGGCGGGTTCGCCGAGGAGGCGCCGCGCAAGCCCGGAGGCCCGCAGCCGTCCGCACCAGTCCGCCAGTTCCTTGCGCGGCGCGCACACCCCTTCCAGCGGTGCGAACACCCGGTCCCACTCGCGGGCCTCGGCGGCCGCGGCGTCGGCGCGCACGGCGACAGGGCCGCGCAGCTCCTCGACGGCCGCGGCCAGGCCCCGCGGGCAGACCTCCGACCGGCGCAGCACGGCGTCGACCGCCTCCAGTCGGACGCCCAGCGAGCGCCCGGGCGCAGGCCGTCGCCCCAGGAGCCGCTGAACGGCGAGGCGCTGCCCGTCGGTGGCGCGGGCGAGCGTCACCGTTCCCGTGAGGGCGCGGCCGCGTGCGATCCGGCTGCGCACGCGGTCCACGAGCCACCGCGTGTCCTCTCCGCCCAGCAACCGGTGCAGGCGCTCCCGGTCGACGCCGGCTCCGGGACCGGATGCGCGGCCGTCCGGCTCGCCCTGTCCTCTCATCGGCTCTCCTCCCCGTTCACCGGCGACGCGTCCGGGGGTCTCCGCAGCCACCCGCCTCCCGCCCGCCCGGCCGCGGTCACGACCAGAGCGCGTCCTGGCCCGCGGCGGCCGCTTCTCGGGATTCGCCGAGCGCTCCCGCATCTGTGCCGGGTGCCGGTCCCGCCGCGCCGCTCGGCGCCTCCGCCACCCGGCTCCTGCGGTGCCCGTCCCAGCGCCAGCGTGTCACCAGGACCGCCGGGAGCCCTTCCAGCCGGGAGAGCTGGCAGATCGCCAGACCGGGGACCTCCGGGTAGCACCCCCACTCGCGCTCGCTGGTCATGACCACGTCGAGGTCGAACGAGGCCAGCAGGCCCAGGCACTTGGCCCGGGAGTCGTCGTCGACACCGGCGAACGCCTCGTCCAAGGTGATCAACCGCGGGGCACAGGGATCGCCCGCACTGGCGTAGTGGCCCGATGCGGCGGCGAACAGCGGGACCGACATCGACAGCACGCGCTCACCTCCCGAAGCGGGTCCGGTTGCAGGCTGCCACCGGCCGCCCTGGTGGCGCTGGACCGCGAACTCGTGCCAGCTCCGGTAGTCCAGTGCCTGCTTGAGATGCTCGTACCAGGTCCCCCCGCTCTGATCGGCGGCGCGCACCCGATTGATCTGGCCCTGGAGGAAGTCGCCGAGCACGGCCCGATCGTCCGGTGACCACGCATCGCTGTCCTGGAGCAGGCGGGTGCGCGCATCCTCCAACCCGGGGGGCGCGTCGCGGCGCGAGGGCCGCCACACCAGGCGCAGTCGCATTCCGGTACTGGTGGGGCGCTCCTCCAGCTCACCGTTCATCTCGACGACCCGGCGCTCGGCCGCCACGATCAGCTCCTGGAGCGACCCGGCGACCTCGGTGATCAGGTGGTTCTCCAGCAGCTCGCGCTGGCGCGCGGTGAGCAGGCGGTCGCGCTCCTCGACCTCCGCCGCCAGCGCACCGACGAGCTCGGGGACCTCGCGCTCGCGGCCGTTGAACACCACCCGCACCACGACTCCCTCCTCAAGGGACTGGGTGCTTGCCTGGTGGCCGCGTGCCGAAAGGGTCTCGCCGAGGGGGGACAGCTCCGCCGAAAGCCGCTTCTGCACGCGTTCCCACGCGGTGTCGGAGTCGTCGGTGTCGGCGAGGCGGGCTCCGATCGTCCGAGCGAGCTCCACCGCGGGACGTACCGCCCACTCCTCGCCGACCGGCGGTATCTCGGCATCGGGCAGCGCCACACCGAGTAGCCCGGTGGCGGCGAACCTCCGCAGCGCGGCGACGGCCTCGCCTCTGGACGCGACCGCGGCCTCGATCCGGGTGTCCACGTCGGCGATGCGGGTCTGCTCGGACGCCAGCTCCTTGTTCGCCTCGATCAGCTCCTGCTGCGCGGCCTTGCGCCGCTCCGCGCAGTCGCGCTGCGCGGCGCCGTTCTCGGCCAGGCGGCGCTGCAGCTCCTCAACCGCGGCGCCGACGGTCTCTTTCAGGGTGGTGTGGCGCTCCCGGGCGGCCGCCAGCGCGTTCTCGGCGGCCTGGCTGCGCTCGGCCATCTCCTCGGCGTAGGCGGCCAGGCGGTCGGCGTCCTCGCGCTGGACCGCCGCGTCCGCGGCGGCGGCGCCGCGCTCGCGCACGGCCGGCCACACGTCGGCGAGCGCGACGCGGTACTCGCCCAGGGCCGAGCGCAGGGACCGCAGTTCACCGGGGTCGACGGGAAGGCCCAGGTCGGCAGCCGCGGCGCGCAGCTCCGCCGTCGCCGCCGAAGCGGCTCGGGCGGCGGTGGCGGAAGCGTCCTCGAGTTCGCCGCGGGCCTCGCGGGCGCGGCGGGCGGCCCGGTCGGCTTCGGCATGGGCGGCGTGCGCGGCCACGACCGCGTCGTCGCCGGGCAGGTCGGCGAGCTCGGCGTCGAGTACGGCCCGGCGCCCGTCGATTTCGGCGGATCGGGCGTCCAGCTCGGCCACGGCGGCGTCCACGTCGTCGATTCCGGCGCTGACGACCTCGATGCGCGCGCGGCGCGCGGCCTCGCGGGCGCCTTCGCCGAGGAACTCGGCTCGGTCTTTGCTCCAGCGCCCACGCAGCACGCCGAGGCGGAAGCGGCCGCGGACGTCGACGACCGCTGCGGGTACCCGCCCGTTCCCCTCGGCGGCCGCCGGGCCCTGCTCGGAATCGGTGCCGGGCTTGCCGAGGCCGATGGACTCCAGCAGCCGGGCGACGGTGTCGGGGGCGACGGCGGCGGCCTGGGCGTCGCCGGTGTCGACGGCGGGCAACAGGGCAGACGCGAGCGTCGGCTCCGCTGCGGGACCATCGGCGCGCAGCACGGTGTCGTGGGTGCCCGCGTCCGAAACCGAGCCGTCGGGCGCCACCCACGCGTCGAGCAGGCCGGCCGCCTCCAGCGCGGATTCGAGACCCGCGCGCTCGGCGTCGGAGACGGCGTCGCGGAAGTCGACGAGCCGCCACAGCGGGGCGCCGGGCCTGCTGCCGCGGACGCCGGGCGACCGGGTGTAGGGAGTGGGCGGTGCGGACTGCCCGCCCTCGCGCAGCCGGCCGAGCTCCGCAGTCAGCTCGCCGCGCTTCTCGGTGCGGCCGCGGCGCTCCACACTCACCCCGGCGGCGGCGTCGGCGAGGATGTGGCTGGTACCCCGCGCGGCGTCGTCGCATTCGGTCCGCGCCGGGTTGGGTCCCTGCGGATCGGCCGCCCACACCTGGAGGCGGTCGAGCAGGCCCTCGGGGTGGGCCGGCCGCAGTTCGGTGCAGCCGGCCAGGTGCGCGCGGACGCCGTCGACCAGACCGGCAGCGGCGGAGGCGGCGTCCCCCTCGGCGGTGCGGCTGTACGCCTCGCGGGCGGCGAGCTCCTCGTCGGCGTCGGCGAGCCGGGTCTCCGCCGCCGTCCGGGCCGTCTCGGCCTTCGTGGCCGCCTCGGCCAGGCGCTCGACGTGGTCCAGGCCCCGCTCGCGGCGGCCGGCGAGTCCGGCTGCCGCGTCGTGGGCGGCACCGACCGCCGCCGCCACCGCGCCCGCCGTGTCCATCCCGCCGGTCGTGCCGGGCTCCTCGGTGCCCGCACCGGTCCCGTCACCGCCGCCCGCGCCGGCCGCCGCCCGCGCCACCAGGGCTGCGACACCGGTGTCGTGGGCGTCGCCGATCCCGGCGGCGGAAGCGGATTCGTGCGCCCTCCGCAGCGCCCCTTCCACCCGCCCGGCGGCGTCGCGGCGGCGGTCCTCGGCCGCCTGGAGGCGCGTGCGGGCGCGCGTGTGCTCGCGGGCGCTGCGTTCGGCGTCACCACGACGGGAGCGCAGCGTCTCGTCGGCGCCGCGGGCGTCTTCGGCGGCGCGGTCCAGAGCCTGGGCGTCGCGCATCTCGGGGCCTTCGCGCAGCGCCTGCTCCTCGGCGCCCAGGCGGGCCGCGCGCTCCTCCAGGCTCTGCTGGGCCGCCTCGGCCGCCGACACCCGGGACTCGGCCGCGGTCCGGCGGGAGTGGGCTTCCCGCAGCTGTTCACGCAGCCGCTCATAGTCGGCGTGGCGCTCGCGCGGCGGACGGGAGCGGCGCAGCGCGGCCACGCGCGCGTAGGCGCGGTAGTGGCCGAGGAAGCGCTCGGCGGCGCCGTGGGCCTCCTTCATGGCGTCCAGTTCGGCCCGGTCTTCGTCCAGGCTGCGGAACGATTCGGCGGCGTCGGCGACCACAGCGTCGTCCAGCGGCGGCAGCGCCTGGGTGAGCGCCCGCGAGAGCGCAGCCTCGTCGGGCCGCTTGGACAGCTGCGGCTGGCGCAGCTGGATGAGCAGGTCGACCAGCGCGCGGTAGCGCTCCTCGCCGAGCCCGAACAACTCCTCGTCGACCGCGCGGCGGTAGTCGCGGGCGCTGTCGTAGACGCGGCCGTGTTCGCCGATCGCTTCGGCCAGCCGGTCGCGGGTGAGCGCGGTGCGGGTGTTGTCGAGCAGCCGGAGACCATCGTGGTCGCCGGAGCCGATGCGCTGGGTGGTGACGAAGAACCAGTGCCGCGCGATCCCCTTGCCCGCCACCGCCTTGAGGCCGCAGCCCAGCGTCCGGAAGTGCACGGTGCCCGAGGGGTCGGCGCGGCCGAACTCGATCCACGTGTAGCCGAGGCGTTCGGGCGCGTCGTGCTCGCCGCCCAGCAGCAGGTTCCACTCCATGCGCTTCTTCGGGTCGCCGTCGGGCTCGACCCGGCTCGCGGTCATGTTGCCGTCCAGCAGGAACGGCAGGGACAGGGCCAGCACCTTGGACTTGCCGGTGCCGTTGTTGCCGCGCAGCAGCAGGCGGCCGTCGCGGAAGGGGAACTCCTCGTCCTCGTAGTAGAAGAGGTCGACCAGGCCCAGCCGCAGCGGCTGCCACCGGTCGCGGGCGGGGACGGGCAGCCGGTCGCGGACTGCGGCGCCGTGCTCGGGTTCGGCGCTCCCGCCGGGCTGGGCGTCACCGCCCGCGCCGTGCACCGCGCCGGCGAAGGGCTCGCTCATGTCCCACTCTCCTGTTCGTCGTGGCGGCTCCGGCCGGCGCTCCCGCGCACCACGGGCTCGCCCACCCCGAAGCGCGCCAGGGCCGGCAGGGCGTGCACCGACCAGGAACCGCCGGAGGGGTCGGGGGCGGTGCGCACCAGGGCCAGGGCCTCCAGTTTCTCCACCGCCCGCGCCACCAGATCGCGTTCGGCCCCGGATTCCTTCGCGGCCTTGGACCAGTAGCCGCCGTACCGCTCGGCGAACCCGCGCACCTGCTCCTCCAGTTCGGCGCGCGGAACCGCACGCGGCGGCCCTTCGGCGAGGTACTCGGCAAGCAGCAGCGTGACATGCCCGTGCGTGCCCTTCTCGGGCATGCGCACGTCGGTGAGGTCGTCGTCGGGATCGGCCATGGCGATGCCCTCGGCCCGGACCTCGGCGACCAACCCGGTCAGCTCGGAGATGCGGTGGGTGATGGCGGCGCGCTGGCCGACAAGGTACGTGCGCTCCTCCTCGGTTAGCGCCGAGTAGTACAGCACGGGGTCGTCCAGGAGCCGGCGGGTGAGGGTGTGGCGGATCCGCCGGTTGCGCAGGTCGGTGCTGTCCATCGACTCCAGGACCGGGTCGGAGGTCAGCGCCGCGAGCCGGTCGGGCGTGGAGTCGGCCGAGACCAGGGACGGCCCGGGTCCGCCCGCGAGCAGCCCGGTGAGGACGCGGCGCCGGACGTCGTAGAGCGCGTCGCCGGTGGAGCGCAGATAGTCCTCGTCGTCTCCGGCCACCAGGGCGATCACCCCGAGGCGGGAGAGCAGCCGGACCACGGCGACCAGGTCGGCCCGCTCGCCGCGGTCCTCAAGGGTGAAGGAGATGCCTGCTGCGGTCAGACCGGGGTCCGCCGCCTCCAGGACGACCTGCTCGGCCAGTCGCCCCAGGGCGATCTGCGTCTCGGAGCGCTCCAGCACCGCCAGCGCCAGGCACAGCAGTACATAGCGGCGGCGGGTGAACGGCGACCGGGCGCCGCCGGTCTCGCGCGCGGGGTGGGTGGCATCCTCCGCGTTCCCCGGGGACTTGCGCAGCCGCGCGGCCTCGCTGTCGACGTACAGGCCCCATCCCGTGTTGCGCTCGAACCAGTCGCGCAGCTCCCGCGCGTGCTGGCGGACCAGGCGGAACTCGTCGGCGGTGCGGCCTCCGACGCGCAGCAGCGGTTCACGCAGCAGCGCCCGCGCGGCGCGGCGGACCTCGGCCCGCTCCTGGTCGGCGCTGCGACTCGCGGTACTCACGCCGACGCACCGCCTTCGAGGTCGGTGATCTCCACCCGGTGGTCGGGGCCTCGGAACACTCCGTCAGGCGTGCGGATCTCGGCGGTGCGGCCGTCGCCGAGGGTGAGCAATCGGATCCGCAGCCCTCCGTCGTTGCTGGTCGTGGACGTCTCGCGGGCGTTGGGCGGCCAGTGCGCCAAGGCGTCGCCGAGCAGCCCCAGAAACAGCCGGAACGCGGCGGGATCGAGTTCGCCGATGTCGGAGAGCCGGATCTCGCCGCCGGTGTCCAGGCGCGCGCGGGCGGCCGCGACCTCCTCGGCCTGCCTGCGCGCGTACTCGGCGAGGTGGCGGCGCTCGGCGCTGCGGTCGGTGACCTTGCGCGGGCGGCCGCGTCGCTCGTACTGCCCGGTGCGGCGCAGTTGCGGGCTGATCTGCACGGAGCGGGCCTCGGCCCAGGGCGTGGCGGCGGGCTCCGGCTCCTCCTCCCGGGCCTGCAGTGTCTCGGCATCGACGGTCAGGTGGCGCGCGGAGTGCAGTCCGAACGCGGCCCGCCACAGCCGGTGCCGGGAGGCGTCATCCGGCGCCTCGGCGAACCAGCGCGCGAGTGCCCGGAAGTCGGCTGAGCGGTCGGAGCGGCCCGAGCGCCGCTCGTTGAGCGCCGCCACCACCGCCAGCAGTTGCGGGATGGCGCTTCGGGCCGCCGACCTGAGCAGCTTGGCCTGCGGCTCGTGTCCGGGCGCCGAGAGGAACCAGCCGCGCAGCCCTTCCCAGCGGCGGTGCCATTCCGCCAAGGCGGACCGGCGAGCGGAGTCGGCGGCCTCGTCGGCGCCGGGTGCGGAGTCGACGGCTTCGCGTTCGGCCGCGGCGGCCAGCAGCAGGTCCACGGACCGCTCCCCCGCCGGGCCGGTGCTCTCCAGTTCCGCAAGCCGGCGGGCGATCTCCGACCCGGTGGTGATGAGGTCGGCGATGAACCGCTCCAGATAGTCGATCAGCCGGTCCTTGTAGGCGAGGAACGCCTCGACTTCGGCGTCGTGCAGGTCGATGGTGCGCTGGAGCGATCCCATGAACGCGCGGGCGTTGTCGGCCAGCTCCCCGAACCGCCCGGCCAGGTCGCGCAGCGCCCGGTGCACGAGCGCGGGGTCGGGCTCGCCCGCCTCGGGGCCGGTCCACGCGAGGAGTTCGCGCAGGCGCGCCGCGATGTCGGCGAGCGCCACGGCCTGCAGCGCCCCGCGCTTGCCCAGCGCGGAGTCGTAGGCGGCGAGCGCCTCCTCCGCAGCCTCTCCGGCGCGGGTGAGCTGGTAGATGTAGCGGCGCCGGTAGAAGTCCTCGACGGCGGTGACCCGCCCGGTGTCGGGGTCGGGCCGCAGGTTGCCCCACTCGGCGAGGCGGTCGAGGGACTTGGCGACGTCGTCGGAGTCGGCGTAGCAGCCCTCGGGCAGCAGCCGGCTGACGTCCTCGGGCCGGAGGTGGACGGTGAAGCGCTCCTTCTCCGCGACGAAGACGCCCATGATCGCCCGGTAAAGCTCCGCATTGGGCGCGGTGAGGTGGGCGAACGGCTGATGGCGAGCGTGCTGGGAAGCCGGTTCGGTTTCCGCTGCCGAGGAGGGGGTGGTGTCGGCGGACATCATCACCATTGGTACCTGATGCGAGGTGCCTTGTCCCGAGGAATCCGGGATCGGAGCGGCAGCAGGGGAAGGGGGCGCGCCACACCAGGGCGCTCCTACGGTGGAAGATGGCACGGACGACGCCGCAGAATGGATGCCCATGGACAAGGATCTCGCTGAGGAATTGGGGACGCAGGAGACCTGCTCCTTGGAGTTCAAGCGGGAGGCGCGGGACCGCGACCCGATCCGCAAGGCGATCTGCGCACTCGCCAACGACCTCAACGGCATCGGCGGGGGCGACCTCCTCATCGGAGTGGACAAGCACGGCGCCCCTTACGGATCCGTGGACACGTCCGACGAGGCGCTCCTCAAGCTCATCGAATGCCGCAATGAAGGCAAGATCCTCGATCGCCCTTCGATGACGGTCACGGTAGAAAGCTACCGACACAGCCCGGTGATCCGGATCCATGTGCACGCGGCATCCGCACCGCCGGTGCGGCTCGACGGTGTGGCCTACGTCCGTCCGGGCCCTCAGACGACCAAGGCGACGTCGGACGACGAACGCGTGCTCATCGAGCGGCGCCGCGCCAACTCCGCGACACGCGATCTGCACGCAGTCCCCGGTACCGGCGTAGACGACCTCGACCTCAGCCTGTTCCGCGGCACATATCTGCCTTCGGCCGTCGACCTGGCGGTGATCGAGGAGAACCACCGGCCGGAGCGCCAACAGCTCGCGTCGTTGAAACTGCTCGCTGCCACGGGGTGCGCGACGGTCCTCGGACTCGTGCTCATCGGCCTGTCGCCTACGGCCCACGTGCCGGGCGCCTACGTCCAGTTCGTCCGCTACGACGGTGCGGACGTCAACGCTCCGGTCGCCGATGAGCAGGAGCTGACCGCCAACATCATCGACACGGCCGGGCAGTTGGAAAGCACCTTGCGGGGGCACAACCACACCAGGCTGGTCGACGACGGCGGCTTCCGGGAGCGCGAGGTTTCGGACTATCCGTTCCCCGCTCTACGCGAGGCGTGCATGAACGCCCTGATGCACCGGAACTACGAGTCGTCCAACGCTCCCGTGCGGATCCAGTGGTTCGACGACAGGGTCGAGGTCTCCAATCCGGGCGGCCCCTACGGCCAGGTCCGGCCGGACAACTACGACAGGGTCAACGACTACCGCAACCCCTCCCTTGCCGCGGCCATGAAGCATCTCGGCTACGTAAACCGGTTCGGGCGCGGGATCGGGCGCATCCGGGCGGCGATGAGCGAGAACGGGAACCCCGCACCCGAGTTCGACATCGACGACTCGGCCTGGGTGGTCGTGCTGAGGAGGAGCCGCGCGTGATCTCCATGGCGTTGTTCAACAACAAGGGCGGCGTCGGCAAGACGATGCTGGCCTACCACTTGGCGCACATGTTGGCGAGATCGGGAAAGCGGGTCCTCGCCCTCGATCTGGACCCTCAAGCGAACCTCACCTCCTATTTCCTGCCGGAAGACCGGTTGGAGGAGGTGTGGGCTCGCAGCAGTGCACCCGAGGCATCGGGTCGGCCGGAGGCCGCCACCGTGGCGGAGGCCGTGCAGCCCATTCTCGACGGCCTCGGCGACGTCAGGCCGGTGCAACCGCTGGAAATGGCGGACGATCTGTGGCTGGCACCGGGTGATCTCCTCCTAAGCGGATTCGAGGACCAGCTGTCCAAAGCCTGGTCCGACACGATCCTCGGCAAGCCCGGGCCGGTGCGTACCACCACCGCCTTCTACCGGCTCATGCAGGAAGCCGGCCGCGCAGTCGAGGCCGACATCGCGATCATCGACGTCGGCCCGAACCTGGGGGCCATCAACCGCGCCGCGCTCCTCGCGTCGGAGACGCTGCTCATCCCACTGGCCGCCGACCTGTTCTCGTTGCAGGGCCTGCGCAATCTCGGGCCGACGTTTCGAGAATGGCGCGCGACCTGGCGGGGCCCGGTCACAGACAACATGCCGCCGAACATCGAGTATCCCAGGGGGGAGATGACTCCGCTCGGCTATGTGATCATGCAGCCCGGTGTGCGCTTGGACCGCCCGGTCAAGGCGTACCAGCGGTGGCTCGACCGGATCCCGGTCGAATTCCAGCAGCATGTCGTGCAGGGGATGGCCAGCGAGGACGCGCTCACCCCCCACGAAATCGCCACGATCCGCAACTACCGGAGCCTCATGCCTCTGGCCCATGACGCTCACAAGCCGATGTTCGACCTGAAGCCCGCTGACGGGGCCATCGGCAGCACCCAGCAGTATGTCGGCACCTGCAGGGCCGACTTCCGGAAGCTCAGCGAAGACATCCTGGCCCGCCTGCGCACGGCGGCCGAACTGCACGGGGACCGGTGATCGTCGGCCGCCACGAAGCACCGGGCGCTGGTCTTCGACGCTCTCCGTCCGATCGGAAGACACGGCGCGCGCCCGACGGACGCGGACGAGATGACGCCGCGACGCCGCGCGGCGCATCGGGCCGCGTGTCTCCACCGCCGCATGCGCACCGCTTCGTTGACTGACGAGCCGCGCACCCTCGCGCCGCACACGCGGATTGCCGAGCCCGAAGTACACAGTGGGATTCTCGCCGGGCGGCGCTAGACTCCGGTTCCACTGAAAACACGGTCGCCGCTGAGATGTACTGGGAGGCGCGATGAAGGCCCGGGGGACGCGGCGCCTGGGTCGGCTGCTTCCCGAGGATCCGGCCGAGGTGGGCGGATACGACCTGGTGGGCCGCGTGGGCTCCGGCGGGATGGGCATTGTTTACGCAGCAACCGCCCCGGGCATCCGCGGATACCTGGCCGTCAAGGTCGTCGTCGGCGAGCACGCCGCCTCCGCCGGGTTCCGCAGGCAGTTCGCCCACGAGGCCCGGCTGCTGGCGCGGGTCAACAGCCCGTGCGTGGCCCGGTTCGTGCAGGCGGACGTGGAGGCCGATCCGCCGTGGCTGGCCACCGAGTACGTGCCCGGCCCGACGGTGCGCCACCACGTCGAACGGCACGGTCCGCTGCGTCCGGGCATGCTCGTCGGCCTGGCGGCGGGAGCCGCCGAGGCGCTGCGGGCCGTCCACTCCGTCGGGATCGTGCACCGCGACCTCAAGCCGAGCAACGTGGTGATCGCACCGCCGGGTCCCAAGATCCTCGACTTCGGCATCGCCCGCCCCACCGTTGCGGAGGACCCCACCCGGTGGATACGGCTGCGTCGCTTCCGCGACGGGCTGCGGCGCCTGGGCATCCGGGAGCCGGAAGGCCTGCCCGAGCCCGGCGACCGCCCCGCCGCGGGGCCGCGCGACCGCCTGGGAACGCCAGGCTGGATCAGCCCCGAACAGTACCGGGGCGAGCCGGCCACCGACCGGTCCGACGTGTTCCTGTGGGGCTGCCTGGTGGCGTTCGCGGCGGCGGCACACAACCCGTTCGGGCACGGCCATCCCAGGGAGCTGGCCCGGAGGGTGCTTCGGGAGGAGCCCGACCTCGACGGCCTGCCTGCCGGACTGGAGCGGCTGGCGCTCGCCTCCCTCGCCAAGGACCCCGCCGAGCGCCCGGATTCGACGCTGCTGCTGCAGGAGGTGCTCGCAGAGAGCGGCGCCGAGCCGCCTCCGACCGGGGGCGCGACACCGGCCGCCGTCCGCGAGGTGCTGAGCACCCACTGGACCGAGGTCGACGTGCGCCTTCCCCGACCGCCGCGCGAGCTGCCGCGCGGTCTGACGCGTCTGTGGCAGGCGGGATGACGGCGATGGGGGTTGCGCCGGTGCGCGGGGGCCGGCACCGGTGCCGGCCCCCGCGCGCCCGCTCATGTCCGGTCCGCCGTGCGGCCGTCGGTCCGGTTCCCCTCCCCGGCTCCTTCCGCCCGCCGGCGCCCTGTTCGCCGAGCGGCCGCGGCGGGTGCCGCGTGGAGTCCGCGCCGGTGTGAGGCCGCGAGCCTGCGGTGCGGACGCGGGTTGGTTCCGCCGGACACGACCAACCCGCGCCCGACCGCGGCCCCGCACAGGCGCGTGCGCGTACGCTTCCCGCTGCACGTCGACATGTCGCGCAGAGTGCGGGCGACTCCGGTCAGCCGGATGGGAGCGCGGCGGACGACGTCTGCCTCGGAGACGCGCAGCCTGTGGATGCGCACGGCCGGAGACACGGCCCCGTTCGCGGCCGACTGCGACCGCACACCCATGTCCACGGTGCACCCGTCCCACGGCGGCAGCCCGTCCAGCCGCCACAGCCGTGCCGCGGTGTCGCGGCAGGCGAAGGCACCGGGAGCGAGCGCGAGCTGGGCGGCGACGACGGCCCGCTTGAGCGGCGAGGCCAGCGCGCCGAATCCCTTGACGCGGTATACGCCCCAGTGCAGTGTGCGTGTCCACATTCCGCGGCGCAGGCGAGCGGCGACGTCGTCGGCCGAAAGCCCGGCCCGCCGCGCCTGTGCCCGACTGATGAGTCCGAACTGCGCCGCAGCGAAGAGTGCGACGGCTTCGTCTCCCTGGCACGGGAGTGACTGCTTGAAGATCATGCCTCAAGGATCAAGGGGCCGAGGCCGACCGAGCCACTCCGATCACAGGGGTGTGGATAACTTCCGACAACCAGCCCCCTAAAGATAGTCGCCCGCTTCAGGCAGGGAGAATGCGCTCTATACGCGTGGCCAGTACAGGGGCGAGCGACCGCGTCAGCTGCCGAAACTCCTTCGCTGGAACCTCTTGAGAGACGCTTGATATATCCATTCGGAAGACACCGCTTCGGGAGCGACCGAGGAAGATGTAAAGCGACTTGGAACCTCCCTCGCGCGGCTTTCCATACTGCGCGAATCCTTGTTCCCCGATGTCGTCGACCTCTTCCGTGCCCTTCAGTTCGGAGAATTTCCCAGGCATCGTGGCCTGAATGTCGTGGAAGCGGGCTCTGGCATCATCCAATCGAGCTTCCTCCGACCCCTGGACCGCGGAAGCCTTGTAGTAAAGCCGCATTTCCCAATCGCCGTAGTCCGGCGAAATCAACGCCCACTCACAGTCGTCGGAGATCATCCGCCGCTGCGAACCCGGACCCGGATCGGCGTAGTCATCGTCCTCATCCAGGCGCTTCGGGAACATTGACTTGAACGCGCCGGTCTGCGAAGACGTCTCCAAAGTCGAACAGAGATCGAGTGCCCCCGCCGTCATCGACGGAGCCGGCTCCCAACTTCCTCCGGAGACTCCATCCATTGGAGACTCGCCACCCTGCGCTACCGCTGACCCGAGCATCCGAATAGTTCCGACGAACATACCGACCACAAGGAGTGCCGCCGTTGTTCCACAGCCGAACATCAGAAAAAACGCACGCCACCCGCGGACTCCCTGATTCCTTCGCAGCGTACCTGGCTGTTCAGACATTTCCGATCCTCAGCGGTGACGGGGAAGCGATCGCAGCCTACTGCGCCTGATCGCCCAGTTGCGCCTTCACGTCGGGGTGTTCGAGAGGACGGGTGAACCCGAGAATCTCGGACCGCCCGGGAGCATCGTAGTCGTGCACGGCGATCGGTCCGCAGTTGGTGCACCAGGCCTCGACCATCAGTCCGTCGCCGATGACCATGCCTACGTGCCCCGGGCTCCCTGCACCGGCCTGGTGGACGTCGAAGAAAACCAGGTCGCCGGGCTGCTCCTCGCCCTGGGGCACCTTCGGCCCGAATGCCCACTGGTCCTGCGACACCCGCGGAATCGAGGCCCCGATGCTCTCGTAGGCGCGCATCGTCAGTCCTGAGCAGTCGAAGGCGCTCGGCCCGGTGCCGCCCCAGAGGTAGGGCTTTCCGCGCTGGTCCAAGGCCCAGTCGACGACCGCCTGCGACAGCTCGTTCGGCGCCTGGCCGATCGGCTCGCCCGCCGCCGTGACCTCGCAGTTGACGGCCTGCTGGACAGAGCCGCTGGTCTCGAAGTCGCCTTCGGCGTACTGGTCCGCCCAGTTCATGACGTCGTTGACGTACCACCAGGCGTGGTTGTAGCCGTAGACCGCCTCGCGCATGTCGTCGCGCGCGCCGTGGGCGATCAGGTAGTCGGCAGCGGCGGGGATCGCGTCAGCCGGGTCGTATACATTCACGACACCGTCGTCGTCACCGTCCTGCCCGTACCCCTCCTCCGGGCGGTCGTCGGCGTCCATGGTCGGTTCGCCGCCCCAGCTGTTGCCGGCTGCGGAGCCGTCGAGGGCGCCGAACTGCATAGGGCCGGCGGCGCCCCAGTCGTTGTGGCCCTCCCGGATGCCCGGCCCCTCCCAGCGCCCGTGCTTGCTCTCGACCTGGCCGATACCGGCGAGGACGTTCCAGGGGAGCCCTTTCTCCTCGCCGACGGACTTGTAGATCTCCAGGTAGTTCTCCGGTATGGAGTCCTCGGCGTAGCCGCTGGTCTCCGCCTGCTGCGCGGACTGGTCGGAGGTGCACTGCAGGGCACCCACGGAGTTGAGGATTCCCGGGTTCAGCGCGGTCATGGGAATGATGACGACCCCGACGGCGACCGCGCCCACCATGAGCACACCGATCACGATCGCGAGCCGGGTGACGCATGAGCCCGTCTCCGCGTCCCTACCTACCGGTCCGGCGAAAAGTGAGATCATTCAGTCACCCGCCGCATCCCCCGGCCCCGGCGAGCCCGGCACGTCGCCCAGGTTCCCGGCGTCGGCGGGCTGGAAGTCGTAGACCCGCCACTCCCCGCCCTCTTCCACCACGGTGACTGCGAACTTTCCGAGGTCCTCGCTGGCCCCTGCGCTGCCTTCGGTGATCGACTGCGCCGTCACCACGAACGTGACGGACTCGTCGCCGAACGTGCGAATGGACTCGATGTTCGCGCGGCCCTCGGCGACGGACTCCTCATCGGCCATCTCCTGCCACATCGCCCCGGCGCCGGAACTCTGGGCCAGCGTCTCGGCGTAGTCATCGGTCGCGAGAGCTTGCATGCTCGCGTAATAGTCCTCAGGGGACTGCGAGTAGTCGATGGTGCCGTAAGCGCGCGCGAACTCCTGGGCGGTCGCCGCAGCGGATGTGAACTCCTCCTCGCTGAAGGGAAACCAGTCCATCACCTGCATGTCGTGAGCGGCTGTGGTGGGGATCGGGCTCGGCGGCACGACATCGCCGGCGGCGTTCTGGCCCCCGTTCCCACCTCCTGCGGCGGATGGCTGCTCGTCCGACCCGCCGTCAGTCGCGCCGTCGCCCCACCCGCCCAGGGTCAGGTAGACGCCGAAGACCACGAGGACGACGACGAGCGCGCCGAACACGAAGCGCTGCTGTCCTTCACTGAGCGGTTTGGGCATGTCGGGGGTTCCTCGTGAGGGCGGTCGTGGCGTATCGGGTCAGTCTTCGTCCCGCAGCCAGAACGGGACGTCGCGGCGCGCGTCCCGGCGGCGCTGGGACTCCGCACCGGTCCAGAACGGGCTGATGGGCGCATCGTTCTTGCGGTCGCGGGAGCCGGTGAGCCAGCTACCGCCTTCGCCGGATTCGCTGGGTGGTGCCGGACGCTGCTGGCGCGGAGGCGGAGCGCTGCGCCCTTGCTTGGTCCGGGGGCCGCCCCACCTCGATCTACGGTTGATGTTGCCCTGCGGAGGCGTGGCCTCCCGGCCGCGGAAGATACCCGCGCCGGTGTTCGGGTCCGCGCCGCGCCGGCCTTCACCGGAGGGCGCCTGCTCGGCGCCCCGTGGCGGGGCGGAGCGCGACTCTCCTCCCCCGTGACCGAATACCGAGGCCCAGCCGGTGTCGCCCGTGCCGGTATAGCCGCCGGAGGGACGCGGAGGGATGCTGCCCCTGCCGGCGGAGGCCGCGCGGGCGCTGCCGCCCGGACCTCCGGAGGCGGCCTCGCTCAGGCGTGGGGCCTCCGACGTGGAACGGCCGGCCGCGGCGGCGGCACGCTGCTGACCCCGGTCCTGATCCTGCGTCTGGCCGAGCTTGAGCGGCGGTGGAGCGGCGTTGCCCCTGACCCGGCCGTACCCTCCGCCGGCGCGCGCACGTCCCGTGTCGCCGCGGACAGGGCCGCCCTCGGCCTCGGCCGCGTCCGGCGCGGCTCCGCCGCGCCCCGCTTCGCCCGCATCCGGAGTCGCGGCGGCCGCTCCCCGGCCGCCGGCGGGGACCGCCGCCGCTGCCGCAGCGAGCTGAGGGCTCCGCTTGAGCCCCCACTTCTGGGCCCGCATGTAGGCGACGGGCGGGAGGACGTTGGCACTTCTGCTGAGAGCACTGCTCGACACGGCGTCGCTGACCATCCGCGACGTGAAGGTATTGGCGTTCACCGACTGGAAGAGATGAGCGAATGGGCGGCGGTATATGAACAAGGCCAGGGTGAAGAGGGCAAGCAGGATCATCTGCAGCCCCCAACCCAGATTCGTCGCCATCACCAGGCCATAGCACACGACAAGCAAAGAGACGATAAGCATTACGAATATCTGCTTTAGAAGCAACCCCAAAAGCATTTCAAACCAACGAAGAAGAACAGTCCTTCCATATCCCGGATGAATCCCAATCAACAGGAATATCGGCGACAGCAAGAGAAGTAGAAGAAATCCGATCTTCAGGACAATCAACGCCACTGAGGCCGCGAGTATCAATCCACCCGCGAACACCGAGGCGAACAACGCCAGCGTCGCCACTCCTAAGCGACTACCCTGCTGCTCCCCCTCAAAAAGTGGATAGACTTCGGGATAGGTTCTTTGAATGGAGCTGGCGATCTCCTCATACGACTCCTGCTTCTCGGAGACTAGTTCAACAGCGTCGACTTCGCCGTTATTGATCTGCTGCTGTTCAACCCGACTGATTGCCTGCGACTTGAGAAGCGGCATCGCGTACTGCTCGGCAGCAGTGTCGGCGGTGACACCGCTACCGAACTCCCCGGCAATCCACGGGCGACACACCAGACCCGCCCAGAGCATCTGAGCGTTCTGCCGCACCGCGAAATCACTCTGACTCTCCCATTCTGCCTTTTTTATTTCAGGAGCAGTAGCAGGACAAACCGTTCCACCACTGGGAGTCGAAACTCGAGAAATAGCCGAGTTCACGAGCTGGCCGCCCGAATTTACAATAGTCCCCGCATAGCCAAGTATTTGGCCAGGGTTGACGAGAATCCAAATCCCCAACGCCGTCGCCAATACCATCCAGACCGCGCTCTCGATGGTAAGCGTGACACGCTTGCGGATCAGCCCGTACCAGCCTAGCCAAACGGCACCGAGAATGATCACCGTGGGGAGCAGCGGGCGCCATATCCCCTCGCGAAGCTGCATGACGACATCTTCCACCAGCGTGTTGAAACTGGCCAGAAGCCCATCGCTGGTGGCTGCCTGATAAACCGTGATCGTCGACTGGTTGATCGTCTTTGACAGGTTCCACGCAGTATTGCTCAATGTCGCGACCGCTGCCGAGCCCATCTTGTCGACGCAGGACTCACGAATGACGTGCCATTGCTGCCCGGCAGTACCGTACTGACCGTACAGGCTGGAGTCCGGCGGCAGCCCGTCCGGCGACGCAGCGGCGGCCTCCGCGGCCTGTGGCGGCACCAGCAGGCCGTCCGCTCCGCTGCCTGCCGCCTCCGGTTGCGGAGCGGGCTCACCCTCGCAGACCGGTGCGGCCTGCGCGCTGCCGAGCGGAGTCATCAGGAACGCGAGCATCAGCCCGGCCATCACCAGGTTGCGCTTGAAGCGCCTCCCGCCCTGGCCGCTCCTGCCGCCCCGGCCGGAGCCACCGCCCCCGCCGCTCCTTCCGTCCCCCCGGCTCCGTGCGCCTCGGCGCAGTTGGCCGGACGGGGGCTCGTCCGCCGCCGGCCCGGCCGACAGCGCGCCTCCCGAGGTCGGTGAATCGCCCTCTCGCCCGAACCCTGCGGACGACGGCGTAGCGGTGTTGGTCACTGGTCCTGCCCCATCCTCGTGGTACCGCCGGTGCCGCCCGTTCCAACCAGGGCACCGGCGCCTGCGCCGTCGTCTTCGGGGATGTCGTCCGGCCGATGCCGGGTGGGGTTGGTGTCCAGCCACTCCAGCAGCTCCTCGGACACCAGGTCCACGGCGACCCGTCCTGCCCGGCCGTCGAGGTCGCGGAAGATGGACTCGCCGTTGCCGAGGTTGCGGAGCATCGCCTGATGCTCCTCGGAGGACTCGACACCGAGGAGGGACATGACGCTCTCCACCTCGTACCGCTCGCTCGAACGGAAGGCGAATACGCTGGACAGGCAGTTGGTGACCTGTTCGTTGAGGAGGTCGCCCGCGTTCTGGCTGACGAGGATCAAGGCGGTGTTGCGCGAGCGCCCCATCCGGGAGACCTCGGGCACGAGCTTGGCGCCCTCCGGGGTGGAGGTCACGGCCCAGGCCTCGTCCAGGAAGATGGCCTTGGGCAGGTGGCGGTCGAGGCCGTTCATAAGCCGCCGGGCGAACTGGCTGACCAGGTAGAGAAGCGCGACGCTGAGCCGCTGCTCGTAGGAGTAGTCGTCGCGCTGGATGGCGGAGTCGGGCAGGGTCAGCCCGCCGAGGGTGAAGACCGTGGTCCAGCCTTCGGTGTCGATCTGGGTCTGGCCCTGCGGGTCGAAGCACAGGCCCGCCAGCCGCATCTCCGACATCGACCGCAGCACCGCGCCGAGGTTGCGCGACGCCGGGTCCTCGGAGGCCTCCAGATGCTCGACGACCTTGGCGAGGCTCGGGCGCGGCTGGTTGGCGACGGCGGCGACCGCCTGGATCATCGCCGACTCCCGCTCCTCGCTCATTCGCGGCAGCAGGAGGCGGAGCGTCTCGGTGGCCATGGTCTTCTGCGTGGACAGGTCGTCGCCGAAGGAGAACGGGTCGAGCAGCCCCGGTTCGGCCGAGGCCATCGACATGATCCGCGCCTTGCGGCCGCGCCGCTGCAGCAACCGCACCAGCGACTCCGCGTCGCCCTTGGGATCGATGGCCGCGACGGTCACGCCGCGCAGCGCGAGCTGGTGGATGAGCAGCAGCGCCAGCGTGGTCTTGCCGCCGCCCGGCTCGCCGGTGATCGCGATCGCCGTCGGGCGGTTGCGCGCGGCCGCCACCATGGGGTCGAAGTGCACGACCGAGCGGGCGCGCCCGATGGTCTCGCCGATGTAGGGGCCGGTCCACCCCGAGCCGGAGGAGTCGCGGCGGTCGCCCAGGTCGATGGTGGCCGTGGGCATGCCGCCCGCGATCGTGCGCAGCGGCTGGCGCTGGGCGTAGGCGTTCAGCCGGATCCGGTCGCCGGGCAGCGACTCCGCGAACAGCGAGAACTGGTCGCCGGTGGAGTTGACGACGTCGATGCCGATGTCGCGGTAGTGCTCGACGACGGCCTCCACCCGCTGCACCAGCAGGTCCTCGGCGGGCGCCGACACCATCAGCCGGTGCCATCCGTAGACGAACGGCAGACGCTCCTTGGTGATGCCGTGCTCCAGCATCCGCGCGGCGTCGATCTGCTCGGCCAGCGCGATGGGCGCGGCCACGCCCGCCTCGCGGATGTGGGCGTCCATGTCGCGGGCGTGCGCGAGCTTGCGGCCGACGTCCTTGCTCGCCTTCGCGGGGGGGATGAGCTTCATCCGCAGCGACAGCTCGACGGGGAACGGGAGCGCGTCGGCGTAGTGCAGCCAGGGCTCGCCGTCGGGGAAGGGCATCAGGTCGGGGAACCGGGAGAAGGACAGGTAGGCGACGTAGGTGGACCCGGTGGGCTGGTCCAGCCGCAGCATGGACCGGCCGTTGTGGACGACCCCTTCGACGAGCTGCTCGATCTCGCCCTTGCCCCAGGTGCGGCGGCCGGCGGCCGAGCGCCGCCACTCCTCGATGGTGCCCGTGACCGCGTGCCGGATCAGCCAGGCGATCTCGTCGGACGTGGCGTGGCGGGCGTGCAGCGAGCTCGCGGCCAGCGCACGGCCGAGCCGCTCGGCCTGCTCGCTCCAGCGGGCGATCTCCTTGGCGTCGGTGGCGTCGTCCTCCATGCCCAGCACCTGCTCGGTCCGCTGGTAGGCGCTGACCAGCTGGGCGAGCATGCCCTGCGACAGCTGGCCGCGGACGCCGCCGCGCTGACCCAGGCGGACGCCCAGGTAGACCTCCTTGGTCCAGAAGTCCTTGGCCCACACGTGCCGGTACATCTCGTCGAGGTAGTCGAACCAGCCCGGCCCGGAGTCGGACGTGGCGTCGAGCCGGGTGGCCCAGTCGGCCGCCGGGTAGGTGCGGTGGGCCACGCGCAGGTGCACCTCCGCGTCGTTCATCCGGATGGCCGCCAGCGCGATGGTGACATTGGTGGCCAGCGCCTCGCGCTCGTCGGGGGTGGCGAACTCGTAGGAGACCGTGGGCAGCCGGAAGTAGGCCCAGGCGTCGGCGTCGCTGAGCAGGATGCGGTCGTCGAAGTAGCGGACCGAGAGGCGGCTGCCGCTCCTGCTGCCGTTCATCGGGTGGCCTCCCCAGTGGTGCGTGTGGTGGTGCGATCGCTCGGGCCGCGTGTGCGGAGCCGGTGTTTGGAGCGCGTCATCCGCGGGTCTCCGAAGGGCTGCGCCGCCTGCCGCCCGGAGCGGCCCGGCCCGAGGGCGCCGTGCCGCCGTCCATGCCGCGCACCAGGACCCCGCCCAGGGCTCCGTGCGCACGCCGGGTGGTCGGCCGGAGCGCACCGACGTCGACGACCTTGCCGGCGGCGAGGTGGTCGTCCCAGGGCACCCGCACGATGGCCCGGCAGCGTCCGCGGGCCACCTGCTCGGCGGCGTCCACGTCGGCCAGGCTGCGCTTGCTGACCCCGTTGATCACCACCACGGCGGTGGAGCGCAGCGCCGAGTAGCCGTGGCCGTCGAGCCATTCGAAGGTCATGGCGACGGCGCGCGCGGCGTCCTCGCTGGCGGGCGCGACGAGCACCATGCCGTCGGCCGCGGGCAGGGACCGCGCGACCCCGGTCGCGGCGGGGTCGAGCACGGTGATCTCGTAGAACCGCTCCAGCAGCCCGGCCAGGCCCGCGTAGTCGCGGTCGTCGAGGGTCTGCACGTAGGGGTCGTCGAGCGTGGCGACGACCTCCAGGCCGGTGGCCGCACGGGACGTGTAGCGGCGCATGCCCGCGTAGCCGTGGACGCTGTCGGCGTTGGCCAGCAGCGAGGTGACGGTCTCGGGGGTCTCGGTGCGGATCCGCCGCGACAGGCCTCCGCCGCCCGGGTTGACGTCCACGGCGACCACCCGTTCGTCGCGGTAGGCGGCGAGCGTGTGGCCGAGCATGAGCGTGGTGGCGGTCTGGCCGGCGCCGCCGGTGCAGCCGAGGACGACGACGTTGCGCGGGCTCGGCAGCGGCGTGCGCAGCCGCTCGATGTCGCCTGCGGGCAGGTCGGACTTGGTCGCGGCCGCCGATCCGCCCGTGACGACGCGGGCGAGGCGGCGCCAGCCCCGGGTGGCTCCGGAGTCGCCGGGAGCTGCACTGGCGGGGCCGGTCGGCTGGTCCCGCTGGGAGGACGCGCTCTTGCCCGTTCGGCCCATGCCTTCCTGTTCGCCGGTGCCGTGGTCGAGCTGGAGCTCGGGCTTGTCGGCGTCGGAAGAGGCGGATCGCGGGCGCTCGGCGGCCTGGTGAGCGGGCGGTTCGGCGGTGCCGCCTTCGGGCGTGCTGCCGGTCCGGTGCGGGGACTCGGGGGGTGTTCCGGGCGGCGTCTGCCCGAACAGGTGGCTGAGGCGGCGGGCGTTCTGCGCGACGCGGCTGAACACCCCGTCGTCGACGCGGGCCGCGGGGGCGCTGCGCATGCGCCGCTGGGCGGTTCCCGGTTCGATGCCGGGGCCGCCCTCGTCCCGGTCGTCGTCCCCGTCCCGGTCGTCGGCCGGGGCGCGGGCGGGCGGAGCCGAGCCGCCGGTGGGGCTGGACCGGATCGTGCGTGCGAGCCGGTCGGAGCGGTCGGGGTGGTCGGCGGTCTCGGCGGTGTCGGCTGTCTCGCCGCCGACGGCGGCCCGGCCGGGACCGGCCGGGCCAGAAGCGGCGTCGGCCGGGTCGGCCGGTTGGGCGCGCGCCGGCTCGTCGGCGCGGTCCGCGTCCCCGGGGGGCCCGGTCCGCTCGGCGCGGCCGGCGCGCGACCGGATCGCCGCCGCCTCGGCGGCCTCCAGGTCGGCGGCGGTCGTGCGGCGGTGCGGAGCGTCCACTTGGCCGAAGGACTCGTGTTCGCCCGTGCCGTGGTCCAGCTCCAACGGCGGTTTCGCGGGTACGGCGACCGACGCCGCAGCGGCGGAGGCGCCGGTCCGGTGACCGGTGCCGGCCGCGGCGGCAGGCTGCCGGTCCCCCTCGCCGTCCCGACCTCTCGCGCCGGATTCCCCCGGTTCCCGGCCACGCTGGAGTGTGTCCTCCGCGGCGCCGCCTCGGACGGGCGCGTTGGCTCCGGACTCCTCGGGAGCGCCCGCCAGTGGCGGCAGGGGCCCCTGGGCGGCCGCCGCGCTGCGCTCGGCTCCGGGCGCAGCGGCCCGACCGGCGGGAGCTCCGGAATCGGCTTCCTCGGGTGCGTCGGCGGCGGCGGAGGCGTCGCCGCGCAGCGACGGCGTCCGCCCGGTGTCGAGCGGCGGCCCCGCCAGAGGCGGAAGCGACTGCCGGCCGACTGCGGGGCCGGGGTCGGGGTCGGGAAGGCCGGAGGAGGGCACCGGGGTGTTCCCGGCCTCCGGCCTCTCGGCGGGGGCTCGACCGCCGTCGCCGGTCCCGGCAATGACGTCTGCGCCCCGGGACGGCGCGCTGTCCGCATCCCGGTATCCGGCGGCGCCTGCGACGCCGTCCGGATGACCGGAGCGTTCGGCGGTGCGGTGCCCGCCGTCATCCTCACGCGCGGGCTCGCGGCGGACGGCCGTGTCCGCGCCCGCGGCCCGGCTCGCGTCGGAAGCGGCCTCGTGGCCGCCGGGCGACTCGCCCGATCCGACCCCGCCGCCGCGCGCGACCTCGTCCGCTCGCTCTGCGCGCCCGCCTGAAGGACCGGAAGCGGAGGCAGTCGGCGCCCCCTCGCCGGATGCGCCGCCGCCGACCGGCTCGCCGCCCTCATCCCGACCGGCGGAACCGGCGGTCTCGGAATCAGAGTCGTGTCCGTTCGACCGGGACGCCGGCTCTCCACCCCGCGACTCGCCCGCGTCAGAGCGGCCGCCGTCGCCCGCGGCGCCGGACACCGGGTCGGGGCGGATGCCGGGAGCGCCGGGGGCGGCTGCGGGGGCGCCGTGCGGGTCGGCGGCGTCGGTGAACCAGGCCACCGGGCGGCGGGGTTCGTGGCCGCCGGCCTCGGCGAAGCGCGGCGGGCGCGGCGCCGGAGTGTCGGTACGGCTCAGGTGGCGGTCCAGGACCGACAGCCGTTCGCCGGGAGCACCGGACGGGCCGCCGGCGCCGCGGTTCCCGCCGGCGCGTCCGTCGTCGCGGCCGCCCCCGCCCTCGCCGTCCGCGCGGCGATCGCCGGTGTCGGAACCGGCGTCCCCGGCCGCCTCCGGTTCGGCCGCGGCGTCGGCGGTTCGCGCCTCGGCGGTCCCCGTGGTCCCGGCTTGGGCGGCAGCCGGGTCCGGCGCGCCGGACCCGGCTGCCCAAGCGTCTCCCGGCCCGGGATCGGCGCCCGGATCGGTCCGCTCCGGGGCGCCTCCGTCCTGCGGAACGGAGAACACCCGCACGACCCCGGAGAGGCTTTCATGCTCGTCCGTGCCGTGGTCGAGCTGCAGCTGCGGCTTGGCCTCACCGTTGCTGCCGTTCTGCGGTGCGGCCTCGGGGCCGTGGTGGTCGGCCGCGCCTCCGTCTTCGTCACCGGTGGAGGGGCGCCCGTGCTCTGCCGATGGCGCGTCCGTGGCCGAGTGAGCGGGGAGGCCCCCCAGCACGCCGGAGAGGTTCTCGTGCTCCCCGGTCCCGTGGTCCAGCTCCAGGGCTGGCTTGGCCGCCGCCCACGGGCCGTCCTGGGCGGCGCCGACCGGACTTCGGGAGTCGGCGGAGACGGGGGCCACCTGCTCCCGGCCGTGGCCGGGAACGCCGTCCGCGCCGGGTTCCGCGCCAGCGCGGCGCTCCTCGCCGCCGTCGGGGCGGTCGGAATCGGCTCCGGCCAGCGGAACGGGCAGGTCCCACGGTGCCGCGTGCGGGCGGCGCTGGGCGCGCCGCTCGCGCAGGGACGGCCGCGCCGCCGGAGCGCCGTCGCCGCGTGCGGGCCGCGCCGACGCGTCCTCGACCGACCGCTCGCGCTCCAGCCGGCGGGCGACCTCCATCCCCTGCGCGCGGCCGCGCAGGCGGCGCTGCGGGCCCTCGGCCGCCGCGGCGGCCCCGTCGCGTTCGGCGGCAGGGCGGGTGCCCTCGGCGCCGTGCGGGGCCGCACCGGAGGGCGCCGGTTCGGCGGGCGCCGGTGCCGCCATCATCTCCTCGGCCCGTCGGCGGGCGCTGGAGTCGACTGACGCCGGGCGGTCGGCGAACGCCGGAGCGTCCGCGGTGTCGGCGGTGTAGACGGGCGCCGCCGTGCCGGGCGACTCACCCCCGCGCTCGCGTCCGGCCGGGCGCTCGGCGGCGGCGAGGTGCTCGGCGAGCTCCACCGGGGTGCGGGCCGCGCCGGGCACGGGCCCGGAGACGGGGCCGCGCGCCGGGCGCCGACGCGTTCCCGGTGCCGGATCGGCGCGGCGCTCGGCCGGGGTGCTGTGCCCCGGCCGCCGGTCGAGGGCGAATCCGAAGTAGTTGAGGACCCGGAGCCCGATGCCCCGGCGCCGTGCGCCGCGCTGCGGCTCCCCGTCGTCGTCCCGCTCCCAGTCGCCGCGGAGGTCCGGTGGCTCGGTCGGCGCGGGCGCCGCGGACGCGGACGCGCCGGCCGGTTCCGGCTCCAGCGGGAGGAGGCCGGGGGCGGCGGCGTGCCCGGCGGGCTCGCGATCGGAGGCCGGTCGGGCCTCGCGCCCCCGCTCGTCCACGCCGCCCGCCGAACGCTCGTAGGCGCCTCGGTCGCGGACCTCGGGCTCCGACTCCTGCGGAGGCAGGGGAACCGCGGTCGCCCCGCCGGGTCGCGCGGCGGAGTACGGCGGCTCCGGCCGGGAGCCGTTCGCCGTCGCCTTCGGCGCGGCGACCGCCTCGTCGTCCCACAGCGGCTCGGGCGCGGTCTCCTCCGCCTCGGCCGGGCCGCCGGTCCGCAAGGGCGCGGACGGCAGCGCGCCCGCGAGGGAGGGCGCCTGCCCCGCCGTGCGGTTCGGCCCGGTGGACGTGCGGCGTCCCGGGACCCGGCCGCGCTCCGCGCCGCGCTCCCGGGCGCGCTCGCGCACACCGGCGTCCGCGGCGACCGCGGGCAGCGGCCCCGCCTCGGGATCGCGGTGCCAGACCCGCACCGTCACCTCGATCGCAGCGGGTTCGCGCTCGGGGCGCAGCCGGGTGAAGACCCGCGGCTCGGCCATGAACCGGATCTGGGAGACGACCAGCTCGCTGAGCCGCTTGCCCTCGACGACCGGCCTGGTGGCGAGGAAGGCGATGACGAAAGGCGGAACGATGTAGACGACGTGCAGCGGCATCTCCAGCGGGACGCCGATTAGCCGCAGCAGCATGACCCAGACGAAGCCCACACCCACGACGACACCGATGTAGACGACCGAGACCGGCTGCGGGAGCCGGAAGTCATACAGCTTGTAGAGCTTCTTCTCGATACGCCAGATGTTGGTGTACGTGGGCAGGTCCACGTCTGGGGCCTCCTACTCGGTCGACACACCCATCGCCTGGGCGATGGCCCGCGCGGTCACCTCGATGATCCCCGGCACGTAGAACACGATCCCGATGAAGATGGCGAGGAGAATGAACTGCGCGAATCGGGTGATCTCCCTGGTGAACAGGAAGAAAATGGCGACGACCGAGACGATGACCAGGAACAGGGGACCGAAGAAGCCGCGGAGGAAGTCGGCGAGCCCGGAAGTGTCCGGGGCGTCCTCGGTGGCGGCGAGGGCAATCGGGCCCGCGGTGTCGGCCATCGCCTGGGTGAGACCCGTGACCAGGGGGTGCATGTCAGTCGCCGTCCCCTCGCGTCTCACATCTGCGCTGCATGGTTTCTCGTCTCCTCGGCTTCAGGGCCCTGCCGGACGCCGCCGCGGCTATTCGCCGAACGACTGCGGGGCTCCATGGATCTCTCGCACATACCAGTTCTCGCCGTCCTTGACCACGGTGAGCTCGTAGTTCTGGGTGAGCTCGGCGGCCGTGGACTCGTCCGCCCCTGCGGGGCGCCACACCACCTCTGCCGTGACCTGCCGCCCATCATTGTCCCCCGAACCGGAGGCGGGGACGGCGATGTCCACAAGTTCGACGAACTCCAGAGTCTCGGGCGGCAGCCGGTCGATCCGGGCCCCGGGCTCGACGAAGTCCGACAGGTAGTCGGGGTCCTCCGCGTAGGCGCCGAAGAAGCGCTCCAGGCGTGGGAGAAGCTCCTTGCGGGCCGCGGCGTCGGCCTCGGGGACCTCGGGGTCGGGCAGCTGCGCGCGGCCGGGTGCGGCGAGCAGGGCCGGCCGCCCCGAGACGACGAAGTTGTCGGCGTCGGCCGCGTAGACCGGGACGTCCAGGCTCATCGGCGATCCGTTGACGTCGGCGCTGAGCGTGACGACCGCGTTGCGGTCGTCGCGGACCTCGATGCCGACGACCCCGATGTCGTCTCCGGTGAAGGACTCCCCCTCGGCGGCGAAGGACGAGGCGCGGCCTTCGGGGACGAACGCGGCCAGGGCGTCGGCACGCTCCTCGCTCTGCAGACCGCCGGCGTTCAGGTAGACGTCCGCGAAGCGCGCGGCAAAGCCGGATGCGGCGGTCTCGGGGAACTCGGGCCCGCCGGAGGACTCCTCCTCGTCGGGCGAGGGATCGGCCATTCCCTGGCGCAGCGGCATCCAGACGCCGTTGAAGAGGACGACGACGATGAAGGCCCACAGCACCGCCCGGCCGACCCAGATCCACCAGCGCCCGCCGGCACCGGCGCGGGGCCGCCGACTGCGTCGCGGGGGGGCGCCGAACTCGTCGAGACCGTCCGCCTCAGCGGGCTCCTCAACGGGTCCGCCGCCGCGTCGCGCGGTCGGCTTGCGCGCCATCACGCCTCCCCATCCCCTCGTGGGCACAGTCCACCGGCCGGATTCCCGATGCCCTGTCTACCCCACACCTATAGTGCGCCATTGTTCCGCATCTCGGCCGCCAATACTCCTCCGTGTTTCGTGCCGGACCACTCGGTGTACTCCCGGCACACTTCGTGATCAAGGGGCGTTCGAGGCATGCCGGGCAATACAAGCAAAACCCAGGAAACAGGCACGGTCAACGTGCCGATTGCGGGCCGACCGGAAAGGAAGCTACCGCCGAGCAGGAAGCCCCCTATGGCGTTTACGTCTGCAGAGAGGTCGCTCCTCTCACCCGATTGCGGCTTCGACCTGCGCATTTCCGCACAAGAATGATCGTCGGCCCCATGGTGGCCCATGCCCCGGAGGACGGCGCCGCGAGACGGGTGTGACGTCATTCATCAGGAGTTCCCAACCGATTCACGCCGCACCAACCACAATCCCCTGAACTGGGACTACTACACACAGTGCAGAAATGGTCCGAAAACCGGACAGAGATCCGGAGCCGTAAAAAGCTGTCCGAAACACGGGCACCGCACGCGCTCGCCGAGGAGGAGAGGCCACCGGGAGCGCGGCACCGCCGGGCGCTCAGGCGAGCAGGTGGTCGCCCCGGGCGGTCCGGGCGTAGTAGACCTCGCGGCCCACCCGCGACTTCGCTGCGAGCCCGGCAGCGACGAGCCGGTGCAGCTGGGCGGACACTCCCCCGGGCGCGAGCCGCAGAGTCCGCGCGAGCTGCTCCGTCGTCGACGGCACGTCCAGAAGCGCGAGCAGGCGGGCGCGGGTGGCTCCCAGAGCCGCGGCGACGTCGTGGTCCGGCTGCGCGGGCTCCCAAAGGGCTCCGACGCCCCGCACCGGGTACCTCACGACCGGAGTCCACGGATGGGCCGTCTTGACGTAGGCCCGCGGCCAGGCGAAGACCGACGGCACGAGTACGAGCCCTCGCCCGACGAGGGTGCGGTCCGGTTCCCGTACGGCGGCCGAGCGGTTGCCGACCACCAGTGTCCGGCTCTCCCGGTCCCAGCGGACGTCCTCGTGCAGACCGTTCAGCATCGCCCCCGGCCCGGAGTCCGCCAGCGCGATGGCCCGGTGGTGGATGTCGCGTTCGAGTACGCCCGTCATCAGCGGCCACGCGGGCGCGATGGCGCGCTGCCAGTACGCGCGCAGGTCGGCGACGAGCCGGGGCAGTTCCGTCCCCGGCGATTCGAGCAGCGGGGAGAGCACGTCCGCGGCCGCGCCCCGTGCGCTCGCCTCCACGTCGCGGCGGAGGACGCCGGCCGGAGTCGCCGCGACGAGTGCCAGTTCGTCGTCGATGCCGGCCAGCGGCGACTCGGGGGTTGGCGCGAGGAACCCCGGGAGACGACCGGGAGGGTATACCGCCAGTTCGCGGACGGCCCGGTGGTCTGGGCGCGTCAGCAGCGGATCGCCGCGGTGCCGGGACAGCCACGGCATGTGGACGGCGTGCGCTCCCGGCCGCCCCAGGACCCGCAGGCTCGAGAGAAGCTCCCACGCGGGCGAGATCGCTGAGGTCCGCCGCTTCCAGGCGGATGCGGACCTCGTTCACGGATTCACCCTAGCGTGAATCCGATGCGCCCCACGGCCGCGCTCACCGACGCTTCCGCCATGACCGCACACCCCGGTTCGACCGGAACGGAAATCACGGACACGCCAGAATCGACGCGGGATCGGCGCCGGTACCTCGTCGCGTCGGGGGTTGCGCTGTGGGGCGCGCGCCTCGGCGCGGTCGCGATCCCGCTGACGGCCGTGTCGTCGCTGTCCGGTGAAGCCCAGGACACCGCGCTCCTGGCGGCCACGGCGGCCGTCCCCTTCCTGGTCCTCGGGCTACCCGTCGGAGCGTGGCTCGACAGGGTCCGACGGCGGCCGGTGATGATCGCCGCGGACGCGGTCCGCGCCGTCGTCCTCGCAACGGTCCCCGTCGCCGACCGGCTCGACTCCCTCACTTCGCGCACCTGTGGATCGTGGTTCTCGTCAACGGAGTCGCGACGGTGTTCTTCGACCTCGGGACCCAGAGCCACGTGAAGGACCTCGTCCCGCGCGACCGGCTGGTGAAGACGAACGGAACCCTGGCGACCCTGACCCAGACGGCGATGGTCTGCGCCCCGCCGCTCGCCGGATGGGCGGCCGGGCTCCTCACTCCGACCACCATCCTGGCCGCGACGTCGATCGGATACGCCTGGTCCGCCCTCTGGCTCTCCCGGCTGCGCACGCCCGAACCGCAGCCCGCCGCACCCGAAACGCGGCAGCGCCTCCTGGGCGACATCCGCGAGGGGGTGCGCTTCCTGCTGCACCAGCCGACGCTCGTCGCCGTCCTCGGCGCCGGCTGCCTCGTCAACCTCGGTAGCGCCGCATTCACCACGGTGCTGCCCGCCTACGCCCTCAACGGCCTTGGCTGGTCGGAGTCGCAGCTCGGCCTCTACCTCGGCGCCGGTGGAGTCGGCGGCCTGCTGGGGGCCGTGACGGCCGAAAGGGTCGCCGGTCTGCTCGGTGCCGGCCGGTCGGTCCTGGTCGTCGGCGTGGCCATCGCCCCTATGGCGGCGCTGCTGCCGCTGACCGGGGACCCCGTCCCCGGTCCTGCCGCCGCGGCCGCCTGGGCACTCGTCCTCTACAAGGTCGGCTTCGACGCGGTCCTCATGATGAGCTTCCGACAGGCGGTCACACCGTCCCACCTGCTGGGGCGCGTCAACGGCACGATGCGGGTGCTCCTCACCGCCGCGGTCGCGGCAGGCGCGGCCGGCGCGGGAGCGACCGCCGCGGCGGTGGGCGCGAAGGGAGCCCTCGTCCTGGCCGCGACCGCGCTCGGGCTGGTGTGGCTTCCGATCGCGCTCTCTCCCCTGCCGCGGTCGACGACCCTCGGCGGCGGCCGCGGAGGGGAGGGCGGCGACGATACGGCCGCCGCGGACCGGGGACGGCCCCGCGGCTCAGGCGGCCCGGCTACACGTTGAAGCGGAACTCCACCACGTCGCCGTCGGACATCACGTACTCCTTGCCTTCCATGCGCACCTTGCCCGCGGACCTGGCCGCCTGCATGGTTCCGGCCTCGACCAGGTCGCCGTAGGAGACGACCTCGGCCTTGATGAAGCCGCGTTGGAAGTCGGTGTGGATCGCCCCGGCCGCCTCGGGCGCCGTGGCGCCCGTGCGGATCGTCCAGGCGCGGGCCTCCTTGGGGCCGGCCGTGAGGAAGGTCTGCAGCCCGAGCGTGGCGAACCCGACACGGGCGAGCTGGGCGAGCCCGGATTCGGTCTGGCCCAGCGACTCCAGAAGCTCGGCCGCTTCGTCCTCGTCCAGCTCGGCCAGCTCCGCCTCGATCTTGGCGTCGAGGAAGATCGCCTCGGAGGGGGCGACCAGCTCGGACAGCTTGGCGCGCAGCGCGGAATCGCCGAGCTCGTCGGTGTCCAGGTTGAACACGTAGATGAAGGGCTTGACCGTCAGCAGGTTCAGCTCGCGCAGCAGCGACACGTCGATGTCGGCCGGCGCGGCGCCCACCGACAGTCCCACGCCCTCGTCGAGCACCCGCCGCGCCTCGCGTGCGGTGGTCAGCACCTCATGGGCGGCCTTGTCCTTGGCATTGCGCTTGGCGTCCTTCTCCAGCCGCGGCAGCGCCTTGTCGAGCGTCTGCAGGTCGGCGAGGATCAGCTCGGTGTTGATCGTCTCGATGTCGCGCGAGGGCTGGATGTCGCCGTCGACGTGCGTGACATCGGGGTCCTCGAATGCGCGGATCACCTGGCAGATCGCGTCGCTCTCGCGGATGTTGGCGAGGAACTGGTTGCCCAGGCCCTCGCCCTCGGAGGCGCCGCGGACGATGCCGGCGATGTCCACGAAGTCGACCGTGGCCGGGATGACCTTGGCCGAGGAGAAGATCCCGGCCAGGGTCCCGAGGCGGGAGTCGGGCACCCCCACTACACCTACGTTGGGCTCGATGGTGGCGAACGGGTAGTTCGCCGCCAGGGCTTCGTTCTTGGTCAGGGCGTTGAACAGCGTGGACTTGCCGACGTTCGGCAGGCCGACGATCCCGATGGAGAGGCTCACGTCGACCGAGTCTAGGTGCTCGCGCGGAGCGGACTCGCCGCACGGTACGACGCGGACTTTTCGGTGGCACGCGCTCCATCTTTGGATGAAACGCCCTGCGATCGGCCGGGTTTCGGAGTAACTTCATGTTGAACCGGTCACGTCTGCGCGAAGGCACGTCGAAGGCGGCGCACGGACCTGGGAGGGGCGCGACCCGGCCGCTGGGGGGCTGCCGGGCGGCCGCGCCGGTGCGCCGCGATCGACGCGGATCCCGTGCGGACCGCAGCAGCGAGGTACACGAGTGGGGGTCCGACAGTGGTAAACGGCCAGATGCGCGCCTTCGTCCACCGATACCCGGCGGTGCGGTACGCCACCCGCCAGATACGGATCCGACTGCCTCAGCGCCTCGGCGGGCTGGATCCGGCGCACGTTCCTCCGTGGGAGCGCCGATTCGAGCTTGCGCTGCCCCGCTTGGAGGGTTCGTCCGGCGCAGGCGCCGCGTCCCTGACCATCACCGCGCCCGGCGACTACGGGGTGGCGCGGCGGCTGCACCACGGCGGCCTGGCCGCCTACGAGCCCGAGACACTGGCCTGCTTCCTCGCCGCGCTGGAGCACACCCGCCCCGGAGCGGTGCTCGACGTCGGCGCCAACATCGGTCTCTACGCCGCGCTCGCGGCGGCCCGCAGCCGCCGGCGGGTCTTCGCGTTCGAGCCCGCGCCCCGCGTCGCCGACACCGCCGAGGCCATCGCCCGCACCAACGGGCTCGGCATCGATGTGGAGCGGCTCGCGTTGAGCAACCACAGCGGAACCGCGGCCCTGCGGCTCTCGCCGTTCTCCGACACCGCGAGCTCCCTGGCCGCCGACAACCGCCCGCAGCTCGGCAGGGTGCTCGTGCCGGTGGAGTCCCTGTCGCACTGGCGCGAGCGGGCGGGCGCGGCGCCCTCGATCGTTAAGATCGACACCGGGGGCACCGAGCCGGACGTGATCGGCGGTGCCCTGGAGGTGCTGCGGCGCTTCCGGCCGTGGATCTTCTGCGAGGTGCGCCCCGAGCACGGTGTGGCGGAGAGGCTGATGGCTCTGCTGGAGCCGTTCGGCTACAGCTGGTACCACCTGTGCGGAGACCCGCCCTACCCGCTGCGCGCGGTGATCGTCGGCCGCGGCCCCGCCCCCGGCCAGCGGATGTGGCTTTTCTCCCCCGAACCGGTGCCCGAGCGGGTCTGGCGCGCCGCCCGCGGCTGGTACCGCGCGCTGGGCAGGCCCGCTCCGCAGGGCTGAGCCCGGACGCTCCCGCGGCCGCACGGAGCTCGGCCCGGGCTCCGGCCGGCGGCGCGACGGCGGCGGCGACGGCCCGCAGAGGGCGCACACCGCCCATTCCGGCCCATGACCCGCGCGTGGCGGACGGTGCCGCGGGTGCACGGGTTGAGACGATGGGCGGCTATGGACGGCCTTGACTTGATCCTGGTGCTTCTGGTGGGACTCGCGATCGGCGCCGCGCTGGGCTGGATGCTGGCGCGCAGCCGGGTCGCCGAGGCACGCGCACACGCCCGCGCGGCCGATGAGCGCGCCGCCTACATCGAGGACCGTCTCGGCGAGCGCTTCCGGGCGCTGTCGGCCGAGGCCCTGGACGAGACCAACCGGCGCTTCATGGAGATGGCGGAAGGGCGGCTGCGGGCCGTCGGCGCCGAGACCGGCAAGGAGATGGATCAGCGCCGCGCAGCCGTCGAGCAGCTCGTCTCACCCCTGAAGGACACGCTCACCCGCGTGGAGAACCAGCTGCGTGAGGTCGACGCCGGGCGCCGCACGGCCCATGCCGAGCTGGCACAGCAGGTCGACCAGGTCCGCCAGGGCTCGGAGCGGCTGCGCGACCAGACCCAGGCGCTGGTGACAGCGCTGCGGCGGCCCGAGGCGCGCGGCCGGTGGGGCGAGCTCCAGTTGCGCCGGGTGGCCGAATTGGCGGGCATGGACGCCTATTGCGACTTCGAGGAGCAGGCGGGCGCGAGCACCGACAACGGCCGGCTCCGGCCGGACATGGTGGTCCGGCTCGCGGGCGGGAAGAACATCGTCGTGGACTCCAAGGTGTCGCTGGCCGCCTACCTGGAGGCGGTCGAGGCCGACGACGGCGACGCACGCGCCGAGCGGCTGCGTGCGCACAGCAAGCACCTGCGCGCGCACGTCGACCAGCTCTCCGCCAAGTCCTACTGGGCCGCATTCACCCCCGCGCCGGAGTTCGTGGTGCTGTTCGTGCCGGGCGAAGCGTTCCTGGCACCGGCGCTGGAGCACGATCCGCAGCTGCTGGAGTACGCCATGGGCCGGCGGGTGCACATCGCCACGCCCACCACGCTCATCTCGCTTCTGCGCACCGCACAGTACGCCTGGCAGCAGGAGGCACTCAGCGAGAACGCGCGCGCGGTCTTCGACCTCGGCAAGCAGCTGTACTCGCGGCTGTCGACACTGGGCGGGCACGTCGAGGGCCTGGGTAAGGCGCTCTCGCGGACCGTGGCCGCCTACAACCAGACGGTCGGCTCGCTGGAGAGCCGGGTCATGGTGACGGCGCGCCGGTTCGAGGAGCTGGGTCTGGTCGACGGCGACCTCGGCCGCCCCGAAGGCGTCCAAGAGCAGGCCCGGCCGCTCGCCTCGGCGGAGCTGGCGGGAGAGGCCTCAGAACGCGGAGGGAGCGCCGAGCGGGGAACCGGAGCCGCCGATCCCCGCGTCGAGATCTACGGCTCCGCGTTCGGTTCTGCGGCGGAGGCGGCCGCCGGTGGGTCCGACCGCTCCTACGGCTCCGATCCGGACCGGCTCGGGCAGCCCGCAGGGGACACGGCGCCGACCGAGGAGACGAATATCTCACCTAGAGTGACATACTGATCACTGTGAGCCACACGAGGGAGCGTGCCTGAATGGTGACGCGCAAACCCCAGCGCGTGAACGAAGCGCCGACCTCCGTGCAGCGGCCGCCGCACCGACCCGCACCCCGCACCGAGCCCGAGGCTCCCGCGGGAAACGAGGCGGCGGGCGGCCCGGCAGGCGGTACGGGCGGCATGGGCGGAATACGCCTGACGGGGCGCGGCGGCATCCTGCTGATCTCCGCCGTCAGCCTCGTTGCCGCCCTCATCGGCCACGTGGTCGGCTCGCCGCCGGTCAGCGGTGTGGCGTTCACTGCGGCCTGCGTGACGGCGGCCCTGCTGGTGCGCCCCGGCGACCTGCTGTCGCTCGCCGTGAGCCCTCCGCTGGCCTACTTCCTCGCCGCGCTCGGCGCCGAGATGTGCCTGGCGGCGGGCGAGGCGGACTACGCCCGCGCGGTGGCCGTGGGCATGGCCACCCGCCTGGCCGACGTCGCGCCGTCGCTGTTCCTGGGCACGGCGCTGGTTCTGGTGATCGCGGTCTTCCGCGGGCTGCCCGCCGACATCCGCGCCTTCAGCGACGAGCTCAACGGCCGCAGCCCCCGGAACCCGCCGCAGGACAAGACCCGGCGGACGGGCTGACGCGACGGGCCGGCCAGCCGCCGCACCGCGCGCCCACCCCGGTCGGATCCGGAGTCCGGCCCCGTCAGAACGGGGTCTCCGCATCGGAGCCGCCGCCCTGGCCGCGCTCCTCGATCGCGACGGCGAGCTTGGCGCGCGCACCTTCGAGCCACTGCTCACAGGTGGCGGCGAGGTGCTCGCCGCGCTCCCACAGCGCCAGCGACTCCTTCAGGCTCAGACCGCCGGCTTCGAGCCTCCGGACGACGGAGTCGAGCTCGTCGCGGGCCTCTTCATAGCTCAGTTCGGGTGCGGCGCCGCCGTCGGCGGCGTCCGCCGGAGCCCCGCCCTTCTGCGTGTCGCCGTCTGCCGAGTCGCCGTTCTCGGGATTGCCGTTCTTCGGGGTGGCGTTCGTATTTCTGTCCTTGGCGGCCACTGCGCAGCCCTCCCTGCTCTTCGTGCGTCGCGCTGGTGTCGTCGGTCGCGCCGCCGGCGCGCCGTGCGGTCAGCCGTCGGTGCCGGTGTCGTCGACCGGATCGGTGCCGTCGACCGTCACCGTGATGCTGTCCTGGGCGAACCGCACGCGCAGCGGATCGCCGTGCTCGACGCCGGCGGCCGAGCGGACGACGGCGCCGTCGTCCCGCTGCACGATCGCGTAGCCGCGCGCCAGCGTGGTGGCGGGCGAGAGCACGTGCAGCCGGGCGCGGGTGTGGGCGAGACCGTCGCCGGCGCGGTCCAGCGCAGCGGTCATGCACCGCCGCGCACGGTCGCGCAACCCGGTGACCTGCTCGGTGAGCCGGTCCATCTCGCGCACGGGACTGGCGAGCACGGGCCGCGAGCGCATGCCGGCCAGCCACGAGCGCTCGCGCTCGATGCCGCCGAGCAGGACGCGCCTGCCGCGGTCGCGCAGCTGCCGGACGAGCTGGAGCTGCTCGCCGACGTCGGGAACGGTCCTCTTGGCAGCGTCGGTGGGCGTGGAGGCCCGGACGTCGGCGACCAGGTCGAGTAGCGGACTGTCCTGCTCGTGCCCGATGGCGCTGACGACCGGCGTGCGGGTGGCGGCGACGGCGCGCACCAGTGCCTCATCGGAGAAGGGCAGCAGGTCCTCCAGCGACCCGCCGCCGCGGGCGATCACGATGACGTCGACCTCGGGACGCGAGTCGAGCTCCTTGAGCGCGTCGAGGACCTCGCCGACCGCGCGATCGCCCTGCACCGCGACCTCGCGCACCTCGAACCGGACCGCGGGCCAGCGGCGGCGGCCGTTCTCCAGCACGTCGCGCTCGGCCGCCGACTCGCGTCCGCAGACCAGCCCCACGGTGCCCGGGAGGAACGGCAGCGACCGCTTGCGGTTGTCGGCGAAGAGCCCTTCGGCCGCCAGCGTGGCGCGCAGCCGCTCCAGGCGGGCCAGCAGCTCGCCGAGCCCTACGTGCCGGACCTCCAGGGCGAGCAGCGAGAACGTGCCGCGGGCGACGTAGAAGTCGGGTTTGGCGTGCACGACGAGCCGGGCGCCGGCCTCGGGCACGGGTGCGACCGCCTCCAGCACCCGTACCGGGCACACCACGCGCGCGGAAATGTTGGCCACCGGGTCGCGCAGGGTCATGAACACGGTGCCGCCCCGCCGGCTCATCTCGGCGACCTGGCCCTCGACCCAGATCTTGCCCAGCCGGCCGATCCACCCGCCGACCGCCTGCATCACAACGCGGACGGGCTGCGGGGACTCGGGCGAGCTCTCCATACCCATGCCAGCGAGCCTAGGGCAGCCCGCCGACAGAACACGCTCCGCACGCCGAGCGCCCTGGCGGCGCACGGCCAGCTTCGCGCTGCCCGGCGCCCAGGACCGTGCCCCGTCCCGCGGCAGCGACCGGGCCGGAGCTCACTCGCGGCCCCACACCCCGGCTATCCGTTCGGCGACCGCGGGGGCCTGGGCCCGGCCCGCCCGTGCGGATGCGGCCCGCGCGGCGGGATCGAGCACGTTGGGGCCGATGGCCGCGACGGCCGCGGCGTCCGGGCTCACCAGGGCGGTGCGGGCGCCCGACGCCTCCAGGGCGGCGAGCTCGTCGGCTGGGCCGGGCAGCGGTCCGGCCCCGCGGGCTATCGGGCACAGCGCCACGACGCCTCCGCTGCCGGCGGCCAGGTCCGCGTTGGACGTGGAGTGCACACCGCCGTCGATGTAGGGGCGGCCGCCGATGACGGCCGGCGGCCAGACACCGGGGACGGCGCAGCTGGCCGTCACGGCGTCGACGAGGGCGGCTCCCGTGGTGCGCTCGAAGACCGCGCGCTCACCGGTGCGCGCGTCGACGGCGGCGATCAGCAGGTCGGTGCGCGGCCACTGCACGGACGGCAGGCGCGAGGCGATCACGCGCCGCCGTTCGGCCACGGAGCTCCCGGACCCGGCGTGGGCCATGCGACCGATGCGGGCGCGCGCCCGGCGCGGGTCGCGTTCGCGGACGAACGCCCAGGCCCAGCGCGCGAGGACGCCCGGGTGCAGGCGCGCCGCGATCTCGCCGTCGGGCGGGCGCAGTTGGCGGGCGTAGAGGTCCTCGATGGCCGCACCGGAAGTGATCTGCGCGCCGACCACCGACCCGGCCGAGGTGCCGACGACGGTGTCGGCCGCCGACAAGTCGAGTCCGGCCTCCCGCAGTCCCGCAAGGACGCCCAGCTCCCAGGCGATCCCGGTGACGCCTCCGCCGCCCAGCACCAGTGTCCGCCCCATGTCGCCGCACGCTCCTCGCCTCTGCCGCGTCCTCGCCCCGCCGCACGGCGCGCCGGAGGGGCCGGGCCGCTGTGCGGCGCCCGGCCCGTGCACCCATTGTGCGCCCGCCGGCCCTCGGCGGCACCGCGCCGGCGATCGGGCTGCGGGCATGCGAACGCCCCGGCCGCGGTGGCGGCGGCCGTGTCCGCGCGGCTCCGGAAATGCCCGGGGGAACCGGACGACCGGTAGCGGGGCAGCGAGGGGCGCCCTACTCCTGGCCCTCGCTCTGCAGCTTGGCGATGCGGTTGTCGTACATCTTGATGAACTCGGCGCGCTCGCCGTTGGCGACCTCGTACGCACGCAGCTCGCGCACCTGTTCGATGGTGAGCTTGCGCAGGCGGGCGCGGATGGAGGGGAGGGTGAGGCCGTCGTAGCCGGGCACCGGGAGCTCGTCGGCCGCGGGGGCGGCCTGGCGCCGGACGTCCTCCAGGACGGAGTCGTCGGACTCCTGTGTGGTGGCCTCGGCGGCGGCGAGCTCCTCGGCGACGCCGACCTCCTCTCCGGGAGCGACCAGGTCGGCGGCCTCGTCGGCGCCGCTCTCCGCTCCGGCGCCGGCGGCCTTCTCGTCGGCCGGCGCCGCGGTCTTGGTGGCGCCGGCCGGAGCGGCGGTGCTCTCAGCCGCGCCCGCCTCCGCCTTCGGCTCCGCGGACGCGGACGCCGGACTGGGCGCGGCGGCCTGTTCCTTCTGCCCGAAGACGCCCTTGACCATGGACATCAGCTTGCTGGCGATGGACGGATTCGACATGAGACTGGGGGCTCCTGATGCTCTCGTCAAAGAACGGGGCTGCGCGCGGCCCCGCGTACACGGCTCGGACGGTACACGGAGCGGACTCTCGCCCGCCCCGTTCCCGAGCGGTCTGACGCCGCCGCGGCGGCCGTCGTTTCACAGGTGAGTCAAGAATAGGGGAGTAAGCGTCGCCGGAAGAGCCTCGAAAGTGAATGCTTTCGCCTCGTCGCGACGGAAACGAGTGCTGACCGTTATCGCGGGGTCACCTGCCGCGGTGGCCGCCTCCCGGTCTCCGCCGCCGCACAGGCAGACCCCGTTCACCCGCCCGGGCGCGTTCCGGGCCGCGCGGGCCGAGTGACGGATGCCGCTCCCCCGCCGCAGCGACCGCGGCCCCGAGCGGCCCTTAGGATGGGGGCATGACTGCGACGAACAGCCGCCGTGTCCTGCTCGCCAAGCCCCGCGGCTACTGCGCCGGCGTGGACCGCGCCGTCGTCACGGTCGAGAAGGCCCTGGAGCAGTACGGCGCGCCCGTCTACGTGCGCAAGCAGATCGTGCACAACACCCATGTGGTCAGCACGCTGGAGGAGCGCGGCGCCGTCTTCGTCGAGGAGACCAGCGAGGTCCCCGAGGGCGCCATCGTGGTGTTCTCCGCCCACGGCGTCTCGCCGATGGTGCACGACGAGGCCCACCGGCGGCAGCTGAAGACCATCGACGCCACCTGCCCTCTGGTGACCAAGGTGCATAAGGAGGCCAAGCGCTTCGCCTCCGAGGACCGCGACATCATCCTCATCGGCCACACCGGCCACGAGGAGGTCGAAGGCACCAGCGGCGAGGCGCCCGAGCACATCCAGATCGTCGACGGCCCCGACGAGGTCGACAAGGTCGAGGTACGCAATCCCGAGAACGTCTCGTGGCTGTCGCAGACCACGCTGTCCGTGGACGAGACCAACGCCACCGTCGACGCGCTGCGCTCGCGCTTTCCCAATCTGCTCGACCCGCCGAGCGACGACATCTGCTACGCCACCTCCAACCGGCAGGACGCCGTGAAGGAGATGGCGGCCGAGTGCGACCTGGTCGTCGTGGTCGGCTCGGAGAACTCCTCCAACTCGGTCCGGCTCGTCGAGGTGGCCCTGGAGGCCGGCGCCACCAGCGCCCACCTCATCGACAACGCCTCCCTGATGGATGAGGACTGGCTGGAGGGAGTCGCGACCGTGGGCGTCACCAGCGGCGCGTCGGTGCCCGACCTTCTCGTCCAGGACCTGCTGGACCGGCTGGCGCGCTCGGGTTACGAGAACGTGCACGAGGTCGAGACCGCGCAGGAGAGCCTGACGTTTTCACTGCCCAAGGAGCTCCGCCGCGACCTGCGGAGCGAGACCGCAGGCTGACCGGGGCCGGGCGGACTCCCTGCCCAAAGAGCTCCGCCGCGACCTGCGGAGCGAGACCGCAGGCTGACCGCTTCCGCGTGCGGCGGCCGGTCCGGACCCGTTCCGGCGGCCGTTCGCGAGGCGGGCTCAGCCGGTGCGCTCGCGCCGGTCCCGCGGCTCCAGCCGTGACAGCAGCGAGGTGATGTCGTCGGCGAGGCGGCGCGCGTCGGCGTCGCCGCGGCGCACCACCTCGGTGACCGCGACCAGCATCGCGCCGCTGACGACCATGAGCAGCGCCTCGTCGACCGGTTCATCGGCCTTGCGGAACAGGGCCACGTTGCGGTCGGTCCACTCCCGCAGGCGCTCGCGCAGCTGTGACTCGAACCCGGGCGGGCCGTCGCCGGAGAAGAACAGCAGCGTGGTGGCGCGCTCGTCGATCGCGCCGTCCAGGTAGGCGCGCGCCGCGGTGTACATCAACCGGGTGGGGTCGCTCTCGCCCTGGGCGCGCCCCCGCGAGACGGCCTGGTGGGTGCGCTCCTGCTGGCGCTGCTGGTAGTCCTCGTACAGCGCCATGTACAGGTCGGCCTTGCCGGTGAAGTGGTGGTAGAGGCTGCCCACGCTGGCTCCGGCGTGCTCCACGACCTCGCTGACCCCGGCGCGCGCGAAGCCGACCGTCCGGAACACGTGCGCGGCCGCGTCGAGCAGGGCGCTGCGCGTGGCCGCTCCGCGGTGCGACATCCGGGCGGGCTTGTGGTTCGCTCTGTCCACAGTCAACGTCGGCTTACCGTCCTTTCCGTGGCGGCGTGCCGTCGGCCCGCCTAGGTCGACATTACGTCAGGTGATTACGCTTGTCCCAAAACCACCGACCGCGTCCAGGTGGCGCGCAGCCGGCTTGGAAGGGTTGACAGATGAGCGTTCCCACCACCCCGCCGGAGTCACCGGGGGCACCCGATCGCAACCTGGCGCTGGACCTGGTCCGGGTCACCGAGTCCGCCGCGCTCGCCGCCGCCCGCTGGGTGGGACGGGGCGACAAGAACGGCGCCGACGGCGTCGCGGTGCGGGGAATGCGGCACATGATCAGCACGGTGTCGATGCACGGCACGGTGGTGATCGGCGAGGGCGAGAAGGACAACGCCCCGATGCTCTTCAACGGCGAGTCCGTGGGAGACGGCAGCGGCCCCGACTGCGACGTGGCGGTCGACCCCATCGACGGCACCCGGCTGACCGCGATGGGCATGCCCAACGCCGTCTCGGTGCTGGCCGTGGCTCCGCGGCACTCGATGTTCGACCCGTCCGCGGTGTTCTACATGGAGAAGCTGGCCACCGGCCCGGAGGCGGCGGCCGCCGTCGACATCAGCGCACCCATCGGCGACAACGTGCGGGCGGTGGCCCGCGCCAAGGGCGCGACCGCCCAGGACGTGACCGTGGTGATCCTGGACCGCCCCCGCCATCAGGAGATCGTCCAGGAGGTCCGCGAGGCCGGCGCGCGGATCAAGTTCATCACCGACGGAGACGTCGCGGGCGCCATCATGGCGGCACGCGCCAACACCGGGGTCGACCTGCTGCTGGGGATCGGCGGTACGCCCGAGGGCATCATCGCGGCCTGTGCCATGAAGTGCCTGGGCGGGGTGATCCAAGGCCGGTTGTGGCCAACCGACGACGCTGAGCGCGGAAGAGCCCTCGACGCCGGCCTCGATCCGGAGCAGGTGCTGACCACCGACGACCTGGTCGCATCGGAGGACGTGTTCTTCGCCGCTACCGGCATCACCGACGGCGAGCTGGTGGGCGGTGTGCGCTACGAGGCCGGGGGGGCGATGACGGACTCCCTGGTCATGCGGGGTCGCACCGGCACGGTCCGCCAGGTGCGCAGCGAGCACCGGCTGGCCAAGCTCGCCGCTGTCAGCGGAGTGGACTTCGCATCGGCCGCAACCCCGCCGTGACCTCCCCGATCGGCCGCAATGCCGCGATTGCGCATTGGTACCTTCGTATCGGATAAGTGCGTCGCTGCGGAGGTTCGATGTCCTACCCTGATCCCCCCAACCAGCCGCCGTGGGGAGCCCCGGGCCCGCCCGGCGGCCAGTACCCGCCTCCCCCGGCCGGGACGGGTTATGCGCCGGCGCCCGGTGCGCCGCAGCGGTCGAACCGCATCTGGATGGTTCCGGTAGCGGCGGGGCTGGGTGTCGTCATGATGGCCGGAACCGTGTGGGCGGCCACGTCGGTCGCCCAGAACGTCTTCGTCGGCGCCCGGCCCGAGTCGGTTCTGCCCGGTTCCTCGATCGCCTTCGCCAAGCTGGACCTGAAGCCCAGCGGAGGCCAGTTGGCCGACTACGCGCAGTTCGTGAACCGGCTGCCCGACTCCATGCGCGACGAGATCGACCCCGACGCCGATCCCGCCGAGGAGCTCGTCGACTCCTACATCGACGAGGCGGGCCTGGACGGCATGTCCTACGAGGAGGACTTCGAACCCTGGCTGGGCCAGCGCTTCGGCTTCGCCATGTGGGTGCCGGGCAACGAGGAGGCCGCCACCGAGAGCGGCGGCACGACCATGGCCGTCGCCATCGAGGCCGAGGACGAGGAGGCCGCCGAGACGGCCCTCGACGAGATCCGCAGCACCACCGACGAGGACACGGCCTTCGACGTGCGCGACGACTTCGCGATCCTCGCGCCCAACTCCGCCGCCCTGACCGACCTCGAGTCCCAGGTGGAGTCGGAGGGCACCCTGGAGGACCTGGACACCTACAACCAGGACATGGAGGCGATCGGCACCGAGAACGTCGCCTCCGCGTGGATGGACCTCGGACAGCTGGCCTCGTCCGCCGCCGAGGACTCCGGGGGCACGGGCGGCTACGGCCTCGACGAGTACGGCGGCGTGCAGCAGCCGGACCCGATGGAGTCGCTGGGACAGTACGAGGACGTCAGCGGGCGCATGGCGCTCGGGCTGCGCATCGAGCCGGAGTACATGGAGCTGCGCGGCGACACCTTCGGGCTGACCGCCGACGGCGTGTCCACTGCCGACTACGACCTGCCCGAACCCGGCCTCCAGCTGCTGGGCGACCTGCCCGACGACACCGTCTTCGCCGTCGGCGGCAGCGGTGCCGCCGAAATGATGGGCCAGGCCTACGAGCAGAACCCCGAGGAGTTCTCCGACCTCGACGGCCTGATGTCGGAGCTCGGCCTGACGATGCCGGACGGGCTCACCAGCCTGCTGGGCGAGCGCACCGCGCTGGGCATCACCGACCTCGGCGGTTCGGTCGACGAGTTCTTCGGCGGCGCCACCGGGCCGCCGTCGCTGCAGTACCGCGCCGAGGGCGCCGACTCCGGCGCGGTGCAGGACGCGATCGACACCATGTGGGAGAACTCCTACAACGCGCCCCCGGGCGTCACCAGCGAGGGGTCGGTGACCGTCGCGACCTCGGGCACGACCGGCACCGGGCGGCTGGGCGACGACCCCGTGTTCGAGCAGACGATGGCCGGAACCGAGTCGGCCCACATGGGGATGTACCTGGACCTGCGGCCCGTCGCCGAGAGCGCCGAGGAGAACGCGCCCGAGCAGTGGGGGGCGGTCGGAGCCTCGGTGACCTTCGACGCCGAGGTCATGTCGATGCGGGCCCGCTGGGCGCCCGACGGCGGCAGCTGAGTCCGGGACCGTTCCCCGGTGGGTTCCGGCGCGTCTCGCATCCGGGACGCGGGAACCCACCGGGACGGCCCGGCGCGGCAAGGGCCCTCAGTCGATCAGCTTGCGGCGCATCTGGAACACCGCCAGGCACCACACGACCACGATGAACGCGGCCAGCGCGGCGAAGTGGCCCGCGGCGGTGGCGACGTCGGTGCCGAACGCGGTGCCGCGCACCAGCTCCACGCAGTGGTACAGCGGATTGATCTTGGCCGCGACCTGTGCCCAGGGAGGAAGCGTCTCGATGGGGAAGAACGTGCCGGCGATGAGGAACAGCGGCGTGATGACGCCGGAGATGATGTAGTCCATCGTCTTGATGGACGGCACCGCCGCCGACATCCAGATCCCGGTCAGCGCGAACCCGAAGCCGGTGACGAAGGTGATGACCGGCACCAGCAGCATCGCCCACGAAGCGGGCAGCCCGAACCCGATCGCCACCAGCAGCGGGGCGCAGCCGTAGACGCCCGACTTGCAGGCGATCCAGCTGGCTTCGCCGGTGACGAGCTCGCGCACGTCGACGGGCGCGGCCAGCATGCCGTCGTAGGTGTGCTGGAAGACCCGGCGCACATAGGTGTCGATCAGGCCCGGGAACATCGAGGTGAACAGCACCGAGGTGGCGACGATCCCGGTGCCCAGGAAGTGGATGTAGTCGTATCCGCGGATCGCGCCCACCAGCGAGCCCAGACCGACGCCGAACGCCAGCAGCATGAGGATCGGCTCGACCACCGCGGCGAACGTGGTGGGCTTCCAGCTGCGGCGGTACAGAGCCCACTCGCGGGCCAGCACGCCCGCGATCGGCGCGAGCTCGAACCGCCCCGGCGGCGCGTGAGCGGCGGGGGCCGCGGCTCCTCCTGCGGTCCCGGTGTCCACACTCATTCCACACGCTCCCCGGTCAAGGTGACGAACACGTCCTCGAGGTTGCCCGCGCGGGCGCTGCCGCGCCCCAGCGAGTCCCGCAGCGAATCGGGGATCTCGTCGGCGCGCAGCACGGACAGGGTGGCGCCGGTGCGCCGGGCGGTCAGCCCCGCGGCGGCGATGCGCGCCTCGATCTCGTCGGCCCGTGACCCCGGCTCCAGGGGGAACTCCTCCACGGTCGAACCCGCGTAGCGCGCGATGAGCTCGGCCGGGACGCCGCGGGTGACCACCCGGCCCTTGGCCATGAGCGCCACGACGTCGGCGAGGCGCTCGGCCTCCTCGATGTAATGGGTGGACATCAGCACCGTGACCCCCTCGGCGCGCAGCGCCGTGATCAGCCCCCACAGCTCCTGGCGCACCTGGGGGTCGAGCCCGACGGTGGGCTCGTCCAGCAGCACCAGGCGCGGGCGGTGCACCAGCCCGCGGACGATCAGCAGGCGGCGGCGCATTCCGCCGGAGAGCTTGTCGGCGCGCAGGTCCGGGCGGTCCGCGAGGTGGGCCAGGTGAAGGGCGCGCTCGACGGCTTCGGCCCGGCGGGCCCGCGGCACCCGGTACAGGTGCGTGAACACCTCCAGGTTCTCGCGGACGGTCAGCTCTTCGTCGAGGTTGTCGTGCTGGGGTACGACGCCCATCTCGGCGCGCGCGAGCTTCGAGGCGCGCGGCACCGGGTGGTCCAGGACGGTGATCTCACCGGAGTCGGCGCGGCTCTGCGCGGTGAGCATCTTCATGGTGGTGGACTTGCCCGCGCCGTTGGGGCCGAGCAGCCCGAAGACGGTTCCGGCGGGTACATCGAGGTTCAGCCCGTCGACCGCGGTGAACGAGCCGAAGCGCTTGACGACGTTGCGCAGCCGGATCGCGGGAGCGGTGCCGGTTTCGGCGCCGTCGGCCGACGGCGCGCCGACGGCGCGCTCGACGTCGGGACCGGTGGCGCGGACGGGCTGTGAGCGGTCGGAAGGGCCGTCGGAACCGTCCGGTCCGGATGGTTCGCCAGGGCCCGGAGACGGGCGGTGTCCCGGTAGCGACATGGGACAACCGTAGAAGCGCCGCGCGCGTGATATCCACTCCTTTTCCCTCCCGGGAGCGGGGGCGCCGCCGCGCCCGCTGCGGTCCGGGCGTGCGTAGCCGCAGGCGGTACGGGGTTGCCGACCGGGCCCGGGCGCGAATCTGGCACTCTTGGGAGCAGGTTTCCCGGACGTGTCATGAGGTGTGATTCAACGATGGGCGATTTCCGCATCGAGCACGACTCGATGGGCGAGGTGAAGGTCCCCGCTGAGGCCAAGTGGCGTGCGCAGACGCAGCGCGCGGTGGAGAACTTCCCGATCTCCGGGCAGGGTCTCGAACACGCCAACGTCGCCGCCCTCGGCCATATCAAGGCCGCGGCGGCGAAGGTGAACACGGAGCTGGGGGTGATCCCCGAGGAGTTCGGCAAGGCGATCCGCGAGGCCGCCCTGGAGGTCGCCGAGGGGAAGTGGAATGCCGAGTTCCCCATCGACGTGTTCCAGACGGGCTCGGGCACGTCGAGCAACATGAACACCAACGAGGTGGTCGCCACGCTGGCGAGCGAGCGCTCGGGTGCCGCCGTCCATCCCAACGACCACGTCAACGCCTCGCAGTCCTCCAACGACGTTTACCCGTCGTCGATCCACATCGCCGCCGTCTCGGCCGTGGTGAACGACCTCGTCCCCGCTCTGCGCCACCTGGAGGCCGCGTTCGCCGCCAAGGCGGAGGAGTTCTCCACCGTCGTCAAGAGCGGGCGCACCCACTTGATGGACGCCACGCCGGTCACCCTCGGCCAGGAGTTCGCGGGTTACGCGGCCCAGGTGCGCAACGGCGTCGAGCGGCTGGAGGCGACCCTGCCGCGCGTCGCCGAGCTGCCGCTGGGCGGGACCGCCGTGGGTACGGGCATCAACACCCCCGAGGGGTTCGCCGCGAAGGTGATCGCCGAGATCGCCTCCGCCACCGGCCTGCCGCTGACCGAGGCCCGCGACCACTTCGAGGCCCAGGGCGCCCGCGACGGCCTGGTGGAGCTGTCGGGTCAGCTGCGCACCGTCGCGGTGGGCTACGTGAAGATCGCCAACGACATCCGGTGGATGGGCTCGGGGCCGCGCACCGGCCTCAGCGAGATCCGGCTGCCGGACCTGCAGCCGGGCTCGTCGATCATGCCGGGCAAGGTCAACCCGGTGCTGTGCGAGGCCATGCTCCAGGTGTCCTCGCAGGTGGTCGGCAACGACGCCGCCGTGTCCTTTGGCGGGGCGGCCGGCAACTTCGAGCTCAACGTGCAGCTGCCGGTTATCGCGCGCAACGTCTTGGAGTCGGTCCGGCTGCTGGCCAACGTCTCGCGGGTCTTCGCCGACCGCTGCGTGTCGGGCATCGAAGCCGACGAGGACCGCTGCCGCGAGTACGCCGAGTCCTCCCCCTCGATCGTGACGCCGCTCAACCGCTACATCGGCTACGAGGAGGCGGCCAAGGTCGCCAAGCAGTCCCTGGCCGAGCGCAAGACCATCCGCGAGGTCGTGCTGGAGCGCGGCTACATCGCCGACGGCACGCTCACCGAGGCCCAGCTCGACGAGGCCCTGGACCTGCTGCGGATGACCAACTCGCAGTAGGCCGCCGAACCCGCCGCGCCGCCGCGTCCCGCACTGCCGGGGCGCGGCGGCGCTGTGTCGGCGCCGCTCGTGCCCGGGCACGGCTGCGGCCCCGGGCGGGAGGGGTGCCCGGGGCCGCGGGTGCGGCCGGGAGGCGGTCCGAGGGGCCGCCTCCCGGCCGGGGCGGGTCTAGTACCAGCCGTTGGCCTGGGAGTGGTTCCAGGCCTCGCACGGGGAGCCGTAGCGGTCGTCGATGTAGCCCAGTCCCCACTCGATCTGGGTGGCGGGGTTGGTCTGCCAGTCGTCGCCGGCGGAGGCCATCTTGCTGCCCGGGAGGGCCTGCGGAATGCCGTAGGCGCCGGAGCTGGGGTTCTGCGCGGTGTGGTCCCAGCCGCTCTCCTTCTCCCACAGGGGTTCGAGGCAGGAGAACTGGTCGGCGCTCCATCCGTAGTCGGCGAGCATGGACTCGGCGATGGCCTTGGGGTCGCCCGTGGGGGCCGATCCGCCGCCGGAGCCGGAGTCGCCGGATCCGGAGTCGTCCGGTTCCTCGGGCTCCTCCTTCTTCTTCTCCTTGGTCGTCGCCGAGCCGTTCACCGCGCCCGTGACGTCGGAGAGGCGGTCGCGCACTTCGTCCCGCTGCTGCTTCAGCTCCTGGTCGGAGACCTGCTCCGCCGCGAAGAACTGCTGCGGGTCACTGGTCGCCTTAGGGACCACCACCGAGGCGCTCTCCTGAGGGCCGCCCCCCTGTTCGGCGAACGCGGTGACGGCGAACGCCGCGCCTGCGACCACCGCTGCGGAGCCGACCGCAGAGGCGACTCGCAACGAGATCCGGTTGAGTAGCAACAATCGCCCTTTCGCCAGTCGCGCACCCGGCGATGCGTGCGCGAACGAGCTTGTGCCCTGGGTCTCCGCTGATTTCGAGAACGGGAGAGCGAGACGTGCTTCGTGCTGAACGCCGGCCGGTCCCGCCCGGGGAGAAGACCGCGTGGAGGTCGGGGGTCAAAGAACCGTCACACGCGCCCCAAGGGCTCCTAATCACAACGGGACCCACCCTGCCGCATGATCACGACCGCGTAACACGGTTTGAGCTATGACCTAGTTCACATTGCACACTGTTATCCAGGAATATCCCGGAAGGAGTGCCCATTGCGCGACCCACCCCGGTCGACTGCGGTGATTCGTACACGGAGCCGAACCCGCGCAGCCCTCGACTACCGTACGTGTCGGAGTGGGAATCGCCATCGCGACCGGCCGGTGCGCACGCGTCCGCCGAGGCCTGCCCGGTCTCAGTCGAGGGGCAGGTGTCGGTGCTCCTTGCCGGTCCCGGCGCACATGCGGCACTGCTCTTCGGCCCGCTCCCAGGTGATCATCCCATTGCCGTCCGTGACGGGACGCTCGGGCGACCACAGGCCGCGGCCGTCGCAGTAGTGGCACACGAGGTCGGCGCGGCCGCACCACGGGCAGTCGGTGAGCGCGCAGCATTCCCGTGTCGGTGTGTCCATGGGCCCCTCCCGAAACGGCTGTAGCTTCCCACAGCGCCGGGACACCGTCCACCCCGCCCGTGCGGCGCGGACGATCACCGACCCACCCGCGAACCACGTTGATCTTGTAGCCATCGTGAAGGAAAACGATTTCCAGTGACGATGGCTACAAGATCGACGGTGCTGTGCACCGGCGGCGCGGCTCGTCCGCGGGAGCCGCCCCGAAAACAGGTGACCGCGCCGCCCCCGGTCCGGTTCCGGAGGCGGCGCGGTCGGCGGAGGCTCAGCCCTCCAGCATCTCGGTCACCAGCGCGGCGATCGGCGACCGCTCGGACCGCGTGAGCGTGATGTGGGAGAACAGCGGGTGCCCCTTGAGCTTCTCGACCACGGCGACCACGCCGTCATAGCGGCCCACCCGCAGGTTGTCGCTCTGGGCGATGTCGTGGGTGAGCACCACCCGCGAGTTCTCGCCCAGCCGCGACAGCACCGTGAGCAGCACGCCGCGCTCCAGCGACTGCGCCTCGTCGACGATGACGAACGCGTCGTGCAGCGAGCGCCCGCGGATGTGGGTCAGCGGCAGGACCTCCAGCATCCCGCGGTCGACCACCTCGTCGACGACGTCCTGCGTGGTGACCGCCGAAAGGGTGTCGTGGACCGCTTGGGACCATGGCGACATCTTCTCGTTCTCGGTACCGGGAAGATAGCCCAGGTCCTGGCCGCCCACCGCGTACATCGGCCGGAAGACCATCACCTTGCGGTGCTGGCCGCGTTCCAGCACAGCCTCCAGGCCCGCGCACAGCGCGAGAGCGGACTTGCCGGTGCCGGCCCGGCCGCCCAGGGAGACGATGCCGACCTCGGGGTCGGTGAGCAGGTCGAGCGCGATGCGCTGCTCGGCGCTGCGCCCGTGCAGCCCGAAGACGTCGCGATCGCCCTTGACGACCTTGACCGACTTGTCGGGGAGCACGCGCCCCAGGGCCTTGCCGCGCTCGGATACCAGTACGAGACCGGTGTGGCAGGGCAGGTCGCGTGCCGCCTCGATGTCGGCGGTGCCGTCGCCTTCGAACAGCGCCGACACCTCGTGCGCGGGCACGTCCAGTTCCGCCATCCCGGTCCACCCGTGCTCGATGGGCAGCTCGGCGCGGTATTCGTCGGCCGCGAGCCCGATCGAGGACGCCTTGATCCGCATCGGCAGATCCTTGCTGACCAGGACGATGTCGCCGCCCTCGGCCCGCAGGTTGGAGGCGACGGTGAGGATGCGGGTGTCGTTGTCACCGAGTCGGAATCCCGCCGGAAGTACCGACTGGTCGCTGTGGTTGAGCTCCACCCGCAGCGTCCCGCCCACCTCGTTCACCGGGACGTCGGCGTCGAGGCCGCCGTTCTCGCGGCGGAGGCCGTCCAACCGGCGAAGGGCCTCGCGGGCGAAATACCCCAGTTCGGGGTGGTGTCGCTTACTCTCCAGCTCGGTGATGACGACTATCGGCAGGACCACCGCGTGCTCGGCGAACCGGCCGATAGAGGCGGGATCGGCCAGCAATACGCTCGTGTCCAGCACGTATGTCCGCCGCTCGCCCCCTCGGTCGGCTAGGTCGGGAGTTTCGTCGGCACGGAGGTGGGTCGAGGAACTAGCCACTCGTTCTCCCCTTTGGGCGCGACTGGGCGCCCTGGTCTCACGGGATACCAAGGACCGGGACCAGCCCCGCAAGGGCCGGGACCGGCCCTCGTCACCATGAGTTCCTTCACTGGCCAGGACCTCAAACGCTCGGGGCCTCCCGAGTGAGCGGGTACGCACCGCCCACTTGATTCGACGGTACCCGGCTGCGGGCAAAGAGCAAGGCCCCCGGGCCGCACGGCGTGTGAACGCCCCGTTGCGCAGGTTCTCCTCCGTTCCGAGCGCGGGGCGGTGCGGCCTGCCCGATGCGGGGGCGGCTCAGGTGCCGAAGCGCCGGTTGCGTGCGCCATAGGCACGCAGCGCACGCAGGAAGTCCACCTTCCGAAAGGCCGGCCAGAAGACCTCGCAGAAGTAGAACTCGGCCTGTGCGCTCTGCCAGAGCATGAATCCGGAGAGTCGCTGCTCGCCCGAGGTCCGGATGAGAAGATCCGGGTCGGGCTGGCCACGCGTGTAGAGATGCTCAGCGATGTGCTCCAGGTCGAGTCGCTCGGCGAGCTCCTCGAGACTGGTGCCTCTGGCCGCCTCGGCGACGAGGAGCGACCTAACCGCATCAGCGATCTCACGCCTTCCTCCATACCCGACCGCAACATTCACAATCAGGCCGGAGTTTCCGGATGTGGCCGCGTGTGCCTCTTTCATCACCCGCGCGGTGGAGTCGGGCAGCAGGTCGAGAGCGCCCATGGGGTTGACGTTCCAGCCTTCGCGGCGCAGGCGCGAGACCGTGTCCTCGATGATCCCCAGCAGGGGTTCGAGCTCCTCGCGGGGGCGCGTGAGGTTGTCGGTGGACAGCAGCCACAGGGTGACGACCTGCACGCCGACCTCGTCGCACCAGCCCAGCAGCTCGAAGATCTTCTCGGCCCCCGCCTGGTGTCCCGCCTGCACGCTGTCGAGACCGCTGATCCGCGCCCACCGGCGGTTGCCGTCCAGCACGACGCCGACGTGGCGCGGGATCTCGAAGCTGCCCAGCGAACGCTCAAGCCTGCGCTCGTACAGCCAGTACAGGGGGTCACGGAGCCCCATGGGACGCTACCTTTCGCCGCGTTCGGGGGACAGACGCGGGCGCGCCCGTCCATGTCACCGCACCCCGGCGCAGCGACCACGAGCTTGCGCGCCAACGTGTCCAGCCTAGGGCGATTCGCCGGACTCCGTCACTGTAGTGACGCTCTGACGTGCTTGCGCCCCTCGTGGATACGGGACTTCACCGTGCCCAAGGCGAGATCGAGCTCGTCGGCGATCTCCTTGTAGTCCATCTGGCAGAGGTCGCGCAGGACCAGAGGGGCGACCAGGTTGGGGCGGTCGCGCTCCAGCTGGTCGAGGGCCTCCAGCAGGTCGATCCGGGAACCCGCGATCACGCTCGTAGTGCGGGGGTCGCGCTGGTTCGGGATGCGGTCGGCCTCAGTCGGCATCTCCGCGGAGCGCCGCTTCATCGACCGGTAGGTCTGCCGCGCCGAGTTCGAGACCACCGTATACAGCCACGTGGTGAAGAGCGAATCGCCCTTGAAGCCGCCGATGTTGCGGGCGACGCGCAGCAGGGCGTCCTGGCAGGCCTCCTCGGCGTCCTGGCGGTAGGGGAGGAAGCGCGCGCACCGGCGCAGCACCTCCGGCTGGATCCTGCGGAGCAGGTCGTCCAGGGCCGCGGCGTCCCCGTCGCGCGCCCGGAGCGCAAGCTCCTCAAGGGAGTCGTCGACCCGGGCGGCCGACCGGCGGGTGGTGGGGCCCTTGTCACTGTTTTCCACGGCTGCCAGCTCCCTGCGAGAACGAATGCGCTCTACACGTGTTACACGTCCATCCCCCACTATGAGGTTCACATCCCCTTTCGACGCGTACGTGCGCCCGGCGGCTCCGCGACCGCTTCCCCGCCCTGCGCGCGAACTCACCTCCACGTTTGGCCCTCGCGGCACTGGTAAGGCACACCCTGTGGCACAACCGGACACTTTCGGCCGATACCGCGTCGTTCGGCATCTCGGCTCGGGCTCGTTCGCGACAGTATGGCTCGCGCACGACGACTGGCTGGACACCCCCGTGGCCGTCAAGGTCCTGGCCGAGAACTGGACGCACCAGCTCGACGTGCACCACCGCTTCATGGAAGAGGCGCGGATCCTCCGCCAAGCCGACTCCGCATGGCTGATCAGGGTGCACGACATCGGGACGCTCCCCGACGAGCGGCCGTACTTCGTCATGCCCTACGCCGACCAGGGCAGCGTGGCCGACCTGGCCGCGAAAGGACCGCTGCCCCTGGACGAGGCCCTGCGGCTGCTGACCGAAATCGGCCAAGGCGTCACCGTCCTCCACCGCCACGGCACCATCCACCGCGACATCAAGCCATCCAACGTACTCCTGCAGTCGTCGCCCGTGGGCCAACGAGTCCTGGTGGCCGACCTCGGGTTCGCCAAGGCGATCGACGGCGCGTCGGGCTTCACCGCCGCCGCGGGCACGCCCGGCTACATGTCCCCCGAACAGCGCGGCTCCGGCGGCGACCTCGACGTGCGGGCCGACGTCTACTCGCTCGGCGCCGTCGCCTACGAGCTGATAACCGGCCGCCGACCGCCGCAGCCGCCGGTGCGGGTGCCCCCGCGGCGGCTGCGGCCGGGCGTGCCGCGGGCCCTCGACGCCCTGATCATGTCCGCGCTGGCCGAGGACCGCGCCGCCCGCCCGACCGACGCCAAGGCGTTCACCGACCGCATCCGCGCCATCCGCATGACCCCCGACCTGCGCTCGGAGCTGCCGTGGTGGGTACGGCACCGCTCGCTCTGGCGGCGGGCGGCGGCGGCGTTCTGCTCCCTCGCGGTGCTGATGGCCGCCACGACCGGCGCCGCCGCCTCGACCACCGGCGTGCTGACCGAGGTGCGCTACGCGGGCGACGAACTGAGCCTGGCGGTTCCGCAGGCCTGGGCGCAGCAGTTCCACAACGGCCGCGCGGTGCCCAGCGCCGTGGAGTCCGACACCGCCTCCGGCGTGCTGGTGGCCACCGACCTCGATGCCTGGGACGACCCCCAGGCGGCGGTGTCCGGCGTGTTCGCCGCGCTGCTGCACGGTACCGGGCACAATCTCGACTCCGCGCTCAGCGGCGCCCCCTGCCGGGGGCCGGTCGAGCGGCGCCCGTTCGAGGGACCCGAATGGTCGGGCCAGATCCGGCAGTGGCCCTCCTGCCCCGGGCGGCCGGGCGCCGTCGCCGTGGCCTCGCTGGCCAGCAAGCACCGCGAGGCGACGCTGTACCTGGAGGTCCGCCAACCCGGCTCCCAACCCGATGTGATCGACCGCATCGTCTCCGCCACCCGGCTCGCGCGCTGAGCCGGCCCTCACGCATCCGCCGCCGCGGCGCGCACCCCCGATGACCCTTCTATGTCAAGCGGCGAGATGATGCTCGATCGCGGCATGGACCCACCCCGCCCGGTCCCGGACCATGGCCCGGTAGATCACATCGATCAGATGGCGTTTGAGTACCCGGTAGGCGCCCCG